>JBLYYS010000149.1:0-4899 GCA_048550235.1 Acidimicrobiia bacterium
CAGGACCCCGGGTACTGCCCGCAGCCGCGGTGTCGCTCGCAGGAGTCACAGATCTCGAAACGGGAGAAGCCACCGATCTGGGTGACGGCGCGGTAGCAAGGTTCCTCGGCAAAGCCGACCGCCACGAGGCCTACCCTGCTGCTTCGCCGATCCGAATGCTTCCTGCGACCCGACCCCATATTGTGGTTCACGGGACGGCCGACGACCGAGTTCCGTTCTCGTTCGCGCACTCCTATGTCGATGCCGGGCACCGCCCGGGAACACTCGTCGAACTCCTCGAGATCCCGGACGCCGACCATTTCGATCCGATCGATCCGTTGAGTGCAGCCTGGGAGGCGGTCGTGGGCCGTCTCGCCGATCTCTGATGTTCTGGGCATTCGCCGGTACTGCGGCAGTTGCAGTTGGGGCGCTGATCTGGGGTGAGTGGAGGACCTCACCGGTCAGGTACATAGCCAAGCCGATCGCCTCGCTGGCCTTCATAGCGGCCGGCATTGATCGCGGCGCCCTCGACTCCACCTACGGCACGATCCTGTTCGTTGGACTGATTCTGGCGGCTTTCGGCGATGTCTTCCTGCTCGGATCCACCCGCCGATCGTTCCTGGCCGGTTTGATCAGCTTCCTTCTGGGGCACGTCGCCTATGTGGTCGCTTTTCTCACACTTGGCACGGACATCTGGTGGCTTGTCGGCGGCATCTTCCTGGTTGTGGGTCTCGCAACGGTGATACTCCGCTGGCTCCGTCCACACCTCGACGCCGAGATGCAGAGCCCCGTTCTTGCCTACGTCGCCGTGATCAGTCTCATGGTCGTAGCGTCAACAGGGGCGGTCGGCGATGGAGCCACGCCGTGGATTCTCGCCGGTGCGATCGGTTTCTTCGCTTCCGATCTTGCCGTCGCCCGCAATCAGTTCGTTACCGAATCGGTCGCCAATCGCGCCTGGGGCCTACCGCTCTACTACGCCTCACAGTTCGTGCTTGCCTGGACGGTTGGCGTCTGATTACTCGACTTCAGCTTCGGGTTGACGGGCGCCCAGCTCCCGGTCGAGCATCAGCAGAGCAGTCCGATCTTCTCCGATCATCCTCAGTTGCTCGACTATCAGGCCGACAGTCGACTCCTCTTCGATTTGCTCCTCCACGAACCAGTTGAGAAGCGGGTAGCTGGCGAAATCACGCTCGTCGGTCGCAAGCGCGTACAGGTCGTTGATCGCCGCCGTCACCTTCTGTTCGTGAGCCAGCGACGCCTCGAATGCCGCAAGTGCCGTCGACAACGAGAGGCCCGGCGCGGCAATTGCGGTCAACTCGACGTGACCTTCGCGTTCGAGTACAAAGTCAAAGAACCTCATTGCGTGCACCCGCTCCTCTTCCGCTTGCAGGCGCATCCAGGCCGACATGCCTGGGAGATTCTCTTCGTCCAGAAAGGCCGCCATCTGCAGATAGGCGTACGAGGAGGCCAACTCCAGATTGATCTGATCGTTGTATGCGGCCTCGAGACTCTTGCTGATCGCCATACGAACTCTCCTGGTTGTCGGATCGCCAATGATACCGACGAATCCGCTGCCTAGAACCAGCCGATTAGCCTTCGCGAAACAACACCGAGGAGATGCTCCATGCGCGGCGACATCATCATCATCGACGAATACCATCGTTCCGCGGCCGCAACGATTGTCGCCCACCTGCTACCGATAATCCCATTGCAGGAGGGCCGCTACACGGTGACCGTCGCCGGGGAGTCGGGAAGCGGCAAGTCCGAGACGGCCCAGGCCATTGCTGAGGAGTTCGGCCGCCGTGGCGTGAGCACATTCGTTCTTCAACAGGACGACTATTTCGTTCATCCGCCCCGCACCAACCACGCCACCAGGGTCGAGGACATCGGCTGGGTGGGAATCAATGAAGTTCACCTCGGTCTTCTCGATGACCATCTGGCCGCGGCGCGCTCAGGGGCGGAGACGGTCGAGAAGCCACTGGTGATCTACGACGATGACAGCATCACAACCGAGACGGCCTCCTTCGCCGGCATCGACGTTGTGATCGCGGAAGGCACATATACCACCCTCCTCAACAACGCTGATACGCGGATCTTCATTGCCCGTAACCGCCTGGAAACGATGGCAGCCAGAGAGCGGCGGGGACGCGAAGCTATGGATCCATTCATCGAACGGGTCCTGGAAATCGAACACGAAATCATCAGCCCTCACATCTCCCGGGCCGACATCGTGATTTCCAACGATTATGAGGTCATGATCGTCGGCGACTGACGACACAGAGCGACCTGCTGGAATTCAGGTGATGCCTGATGCCCTGTACGATCAGCAAGATCCATCGGGGAAACGGAGTTGCCAATGCGAGATCTATCCGTACACGGAATCACGCCCAAAGGCGAGGTGTTTTGGGACACATCGACGCCAGTCCTGGCTGAGCACACCCTTGACCAGGGGTTGGGGATGCTTGCCCACAAGGGTCCGATCGTCGTCAACACAGTTCCATATACGGGCAGGAGCCCCAAGGACAAGTTCATCGTCCGCGAAGCTGCAACCGAAGGGGACATCTGGTGGGGCGAGGTCAACCATCCGATCGAGAACGAGGTATACGAAGCCCTCTACAACCGGGTGACAGATCACCTCTCTGAGCGCAACCTGTACATCCAGGATGTGTACGCAGGTGCCGATCCTCAGTACCGCCTCGCAGTGCGAGCCATCACCCCTAGTCCCTGGCACGCTCATTTCTGTCGGAATATGTTCCGTCTGCCACGGACGTATGAACACGACGATTCGATCGAACCGTTCATGCCCGACTTCACCATCGTTCATGCCCCTGACTTCAAAGCGGTGCCCGAGCGCGACGGCACACGCAGCGAAGTCTTCATCATCATCAGTTTCGAGCACAAGGTGTTGCTGATCGGCGGCACCACCTACATGGGCGAGATGAAGAAATCCGTGTTCTCGGTGATGAACTACCTGCTGCCCAAGGCCGGAGTGCTGAGCATGCATGCCTCCGCCAACGTCGGCCCGGCCGGTGACTCGGCCGTGATCTTCGGCCTGTCGGGTACCGGCAAGACAACCCTCGCTACCGACACCACCCGCGGAATGATCGGGGACGACGAGATCGGCTGGGGGGTCGACGGCGTCTTCAACATCGAGGGTGGTTCCTACGCCAAGGTCATCAGGCTCAGCCCTGAGGACGAACCCCTCATCTATCAGGCTGCCAATCAGTTCGAGACCCTCCTCGAGAACGTCGTGATCAATACGAATAGTCGGGTGCCGGAGTGGGAGGATGGCACGCACACTGAGAATACCCGGTGCTCATATCCGCTCGTTCACATCCCCAACGTGATCAAGAGTGGTGTTGGTGGACATCCCTCCAACATCGTGTTCTTGTCGGCGGATGCATTCGGAGTCTTGCCGCCGATCGCTCGCCTCAGCAAAGAGCAAGCCATGTATTACTTCGTGTCCGGGTACACGGCCAAGTTGGCCGGAACAGAGCGCGGAGTCGTTGATCCAGAAGCGACATTCTCGCCTTGCTTCGGGGCGCCATTCCTGCCGCTACCACCTTCGTACTACGCCGACGTTCTCGCCGAGAAGATAGATGAGTTCGACCCCGGTTTGTGGATGATCAACACAGGTTGGACGCATGGGCCCCACGGGGTTGGATACCGTATCCGAATCCCGCATACCAGAGCGATGCTCAACTCTGCCCTGGCCGGTGAGCTTGATGAGGTTGAGTACGCCACCGATCCGGTGTTTGGGCTCGAAGTGCCGATGGAGATTCCCGGCGTTCCGACTGAACTCCTCGTGCCGCGACAGACCTGGGACGACAAGGAGGCGTTCGACAATCAGGCTTCCAAGCTTGCTGCGATGTTCCGCAAGAACTTCGAAAAGTACTCCGCAGGGGTATCGCAGGCGGTCGTCGACTCCGGTCCAAAGGGTTGAGATTCAACCACAAGACTTGTCCTAATCGCTGATACGTCATACGCTTACTCCCGATCGGAGTTCTTCCGATCGGGAGTTCTCTTTGTATGCGTCGCCTTCTCACCTTGATTGCCACAGGTTTCACTGTTGTTGCCCTGTTTGTGGCCGGATTCGCACTGTTTGCACCGGCCGAGTCTGTCGTGCCTGCTACCAGCGCTAAACCAGACTTGACCTTGCCGAGCGGCAGAGGTCTGGCCTCAGGTCGCCTGGCAACGATGTCATTCTCAGCGGTCGCCTCGAGCCTGGAGACTCCCATTGTTGCCGTGCCCGGTTCAGACACCTTCGAAGGCTTGCTGTTTGCCACCCTCCGCCAGGAGGAGCTGGCCACCGGACCTCGGGCGACCACCACCAGCACGACCTCCACCGTCCCTGCTACGACTACTACGAGCACCACGACCACTACGCCCCCTACCACTACCGCGCCACCCGTCAGCACCACGACCTCTTCGTCGACCACCACGACGACGGTGCCGGTTTCGACCACCACCACCACCACGACCACCGTCCCGACCAGTGGCCCTCTCACAGAATCCCAGATGCGCGAACTGGCGGCACGGTTCTTCCCGAGCGAAGAGGTGGACAAAGCCGTGCTGGTCGCCAGGTGCGAGTCGGGATTCAATCCGGCGGCATACAACTCGAGTGGACCGTACGGCGGCCTCTATCAGCATCTGGAGCCTTACTGGGAAACCCGTGCTGCTGCAGCCGGCTACGCGGGCGCCAGCATCTTCAACGCCGAAGCGAACACAGCGGCTGCACACCTCCTGTGGGCGTCCAACGGTTGGGGTCCTTGGCCCGCCTGTTCGGCGTGGGCCGACGGACAACTCGGCGGCTAGCTAACTAGGCGCCGGTACTCGATCGAGTTGCCGGCTTTGCCTGAAATCTCCAGCGCTTCGAGTTGTCGGAGGCAGTACACGACCTGTTGAGCCAGGCGGAGCGAA
>JBLYYS010000150.1:0-5023 GCA_048550235.1 Acidimicrobiia bacterium
ACCTGACTGAACAATGCCCGGAAAGTGTCGGGATAGCCCTCGACGTGTCCTCCGGGATAACCGGTGATCCGCACGGCGTCCGGCGCATTGAGCGATGGATCCCTCTGCAGGATCTCGTTTGGCCCTCCTCGATGCCCTATCCAGAGATGGTCGGGATGTTCGGAGTACCAGGAGAGCGCCGAATCGGACCCGTCGACCTCGATCGAAACCGAGTTCTTGCGTCCGGCCGAAGTCTGAGAGATCGAAACCGTGCCGCGGGTCCCATCTTCGAATCGCAGCAGGATTCCTGCGGCATCGTCACTCGTCATCTCTTCTTCGACGAGGTCGCCGTCGTCGCCCACTGCGGCAAACGTCTCGACGGGACCTGCAGGGTGACGTCTGACCGGAACGAAAGTGTGTAGATCGGCCATGACCTCGACGACCCGCTTGCCGGTTATGAACCGGGCCAGATCGAGCCAATGCGAGCCGATGTCGGCGATCGCCCGCAGGCCCCCTGCCTCTTCCGGCACCAACCGCCAGTTCCAGTCGGTGTCCTTGAGCAGCCAATCCTGAAGGTAGCTTCCGGTGACAAAGCGGGGCGACCCGATTTCGCCGGATCGCACCATTGCAGCCATCTGATGATTGAGCGGGTAGAAGCGGATGTTGAAACAAACAGCGTTCACGAGCCCGGTGGTCCCGGCCAACTCGACCAGGTCTTTGGCTTCGTCGGCCGTGAGCGTGAGCGGCTTCTCGCACACGACGTGTTTTCCGGCCTCTAGAGCCAATCGCGCTTGAGCAGCATGGACGTGGTTAGGGCTGGCCACATGAACCACGTCAATGGAGGGGTCCTCAACCAGCGCCTCGACACTCTCATAGACCTTCGGCAGGTTCGCGGACTCGGCTTTGGCAGCGGCCCGTTCGGGGGTAGAGCCCACCACGCCGACGACATCAACACCCAGACGCCGCAACGCTTCGACATGCGCGACGCCGATGAAGCCGACTCCGATCACCCCGGCCTTGACCTCGTTCAAACCCATATCTCTTCCCTTCTTACTGCGCCGAGCTCACCCGTGAGTAGAGCCAGGACAATCCGATGACAATCGATCCGTAGAGCATCCACTGAACGGCCTGACCGGCTCCCAAGAACGTCAGCATCGATTGGAGAACACCGAGGATCAGGGCTCCCAGAACCGTCCCCGTGTAGGTCCCGACACCACCAAAGATCGATGTTCCCCCGATAACGGCAGCGGCGACCGAAGGAAGCATGAACGAACCGGCAAGTTGCAGATCTACGGCTCCAACTCGCCCGCCCAGCAGGATCCCGGCGATAGCGCCGAGCACACCCGCGATCGTGTAGGCCACCAGCAGGACCTGCCAGGCCCGAATGCCGGACAGGCGCGAAGCAGTCGGGTTGTCGCCCAGCGCATAGAGATTCCGGCCGAATCCTGAGCGCCGCAACATGATCACGACCAGAACCGCCAGGACGGCCCAGATCACCACCGCCCACGGGAGCCGACCTCCGAAGATAGATCCACCGCCGATCGTTCGAATGAACTCGTTCATGCGGGTCGAGCCAAAGAAGATGGTCTGCGCCCAGGATGTGAAGAGTCCGAGCAGGATGGCCGACATCGCCATCGTCATGATCAACGGGTTCACGCGAAACACACCGACACCCAGTCCATTTACGGCTCCGGCCAGGAGGCCGACCAGCAGTCCGGCGAGGATCGCGATCACTGCGCCGTTCGGGGACTGATTTGCTGCCACATAGGCAGCGCCGGTCGCGATCATCGCAACTGACAGATCGATACCGCCGGTGAGCATCAACATGGTCTGCCCGGCGGCCATGATCCCGATAGGGACCGCGAACAGAGCAGAGTTTCGCAATCCGGTGAAGCTCAGGTAGCTAGGACGGATCACTCCCGTGATGAGGATCAGGATCACGAGCGTTGCGATGAGGACCAGATGCGGGTGATTTGCTACATAGCGAGTGGTCTGCCGAAAGCGGCTGACCGGATCCGACTCGGTTTCGAGTGGATTAGCGACGGTCATGATGTCCGCTCCCTCCTCAACTCGATGAGGCCGGCGATCATCATCACCACCACGATGAGAACCCCCTGGATGATCTGTCCCCGGCTCGGATCTACTCCCATGGCGGTGAGGATCGGGGACAGGAAAAACAGGATCAAACCGGCCGGCACTACGGCTATCACCGTTCCAACGCCGCCGGTCAGCGCCACGCCTCCGAGGACGATGGCTGCTACTGCGTTCAGGGTCAGATTGCCGCCAACGGTGTTGGCGTTGCCGCGCCCGGCAATCGCGGTCGTAGCCAATCCGGCCAACGCCGCGAACCCGCCACCGACGGCATAGGCCATGATCTTCGTCCTGGCAGCCCGAATTCCGGACAGATATGCAGCGTTGCGATCACTGCCCATCGCGTACAACGACAAACCACTCCTTGTCTTTGCCATCCACCAGGCTGTGATCACGACCGGGATCAATATCATCACAATGGCCGGCCAGGGGTTAGAGCCAATCCCGACGTTCGAACCGGTGAAGATCCACCGGAACCCTTCGCTCGTTCCACCTCCCGGATTGGGGAGCACGGCCAGAGCCAAGCCCTGGAAGATGAACAGAGAACCGAGGGTGACGACGATGTCGGGCACCTTGGACCGGTCGACGATCCAGCCAACCCCGCCGTTGATAATCGCAGCCGCCAAGATGATGGCGATAGCAATGACGATCGTTACCCCGAACGATTGCCCTTCCATGAGGCGGGCGGCAGTGACGTTCGTCAATACCAGCATGCCGCCTACGCCTAGGTCGATGCCACCGGCGATGACGATGATCGCTTCCCCGATTGCAAGATAAACCCAGGGCGAGCCGTTGTTGATGATCGAAGCCACTTGGAACATCCCAAACTTCGGGATGAGTGCCGAGTACCAGGCAACGAGCACAATTAGCAGAAGCCAGACGCCGACCGTCCACCCGTGGTGGCGTAACCATCGCCTCCACGTCGGAGCCGATACCGGGGCCAGCAGATCAGGGGAAGTCGTGCTCATGCCGACTCCTCCTCCAGGCCGTGCGCAGCTGAGAGCAGCGTCTCCTCAGTGGCGGTGATCGCTTCCTGCTCATGGACTATTCGCCCGTTGTACATGACGAGTACCCGGTCGCAAACGAGCGGCAGTTCCCGCAACTCGCTGGTGTAGAGAATGATCGATGAACCGTCCTGCGCTAGTTCGCGGAGAAGGTCGTAGATCTGAGCTTTGGTCTGAATATCGATGCCGCGGGTTGGATCGAAACAAAGCAGAGTATCGAAGCCAGAAGCCAGCCAGCGACCAATCGTCACCTTCTGCTGGTTTCCACCAGAGAGGCGCTGGACCTGGCTCCCGGCTCGAACATCGATATCAAGGCGATCTACAGCCGCATCGACCCTGGAGACTTCATCGTCGGCCAGCGTGAACCAGCGTGAGGCCCGGTTGTAGAACGGGGTCGATAGGTTTTCCTGAACGGAGCGTTGCGGAAGCAATGCCGCCTGCCGATCGGCGGGCACGAGGACGACGCCTTTGCGAATTGCGTCGTAGGGCGATCGAGCGTTGAGTCTCTCCTCGTTGATCAGCAACTCGCCGGAAGTAGGTCGACGATCGCCCGATAGCACTTGAAACAGCTCATCCTGGCCCTGGCCTTCCAGAGCGGTCAGTCCCAGAATCTCGCCGCGCCGGAGTTGAAACGACACACCGTTGACCCGGTCTCGCAAGTAGACGTCTTTGGCTTCGAGAACAACGGAGCGGGACTCTTCCGATCCAACCTCCACTGCGATCGCGGGGCTATCGCCCGGCCCGGTATGGCCAAGTGTCCGTTCGCCGAGTTCCTCGCCGAGCATGGCGGTCACCAGCTGAGGCTCATCGACATCGGTCAAGTCAAAGTCGGCGACGGCCGACCCGTTGCGAAGGATTGTTGCGTAATCGCACATCTCGAGGACTTCCCCGAGGCGGTGGGAGATGAAGAGCACCGACCGACCCTGGCTCTTCCATTCCCGCATGACATCAAAAACGTAGTTCGCTTGATCCGTCGTGAGAGCAGCGGTGATCTCATCGAGCATCAGAAGCTGGGGGTCCCTGGCGAGAGCTCTGGCAAGGTCGAGCAATCGAAGCATCGCCAACGGAACATCGCTGACCATCATCCCGAAGTCGATGTTCCCCAGGTTCAT
The DNA here is from genome assembly GCA_048550235.1 of Acidimicrobiia bacterium. Taxonomy (GTDB): domain Bacteria; phylum Actinomycetota; class Acidimicrobiia; order Spongiisociales; family JAHEDJ01; genus JAHEDJ01. The sequence goes on from JBLYYS010000150.1 coordinate 4,187, forward strand.
TCGTTCGAGCCACGGCAGGACTTCAGGCTGGCTCAACCGGGAGATCCGGAGGTTCTGGTCGAGGGTGAGGTCAGGAATCAAGGCCGGGTCCTGGAACACTGTTGCTATTCCGGCGGCCATCGAATCTCCCGGCCGCCGGAGTCGGGCAGTCTCACCGTTCACGGCGATTGTTCCCGAATCGGAAGGAAACACCCCGGACAAGATCTTCACCAATGTGCTCTTGCCGGCACCGTTCGCACCGAGCAACGCATGGATTTCCCCGGGTTGCACCGTCAAGTCTGCCGACTTCAGGGCAACTACCGATCCGAAGCGTTTGGCGACGTCGCGAGCGACGAGCGTGTGGCTGGAATCCGTCAAATCAAATCCTCAGGAAGAAAGGTGTCGGGCTCCCGGAGGAGCCCGACACAGATTTCAGTCAGTTCACTCGCCCGGGCCGATGCAGTCGATGACCATGTCTGCGGTGTAGCTCACGTAGGGCGTGATCTCCATGTAGGAGGACCAGCCGGCCGTGAGGTCCGGCACGAAGACACTTTCGAGATCGGATTTCGAGCTGAGCACAACCGGGGTAAGCAGCGTCGGATTGTCGACGGACTTGCCCTCGAGGATGTTCAACGCAACTGCTGCACCCACACCACCAATAGATGGCGGGTTGCTGACACCTGCTCCAACCAAACCGTCGATGGTGAGAAGCTGCTCGATGAAAGCGTTGTTGTCCGCGCCGACGATCGGCACGTAATCAACGCCGGCAACGGCGAACTGCTCAACCACGGTGTAGTCGATGCCCGACGTCCAGATTCCATCAACCTCTTCGGTTGTCAGAATGTCGAGCGCCTGCTG
>JBLYYS010000151.1:0-6536 GCA_048550235.1 Acidimicrobiia bacterium
CTGACAGTGGCGCGTGGGAGGAAGTTGGGGCTCGACGCGCCCGATTTCCTGGCACGGAATGATTCGAACAGCTATCTGGCTGCTGTTGGCGACGTGATCGTGACCGGTCCGACCGGAACCAACGTAGGGGACTTGATCCTCGTCGCGCGCAGCGGTTGATCAGCTGAGCGGGATATCGAAGCCAACTTCGGCGCCGCCATTGGGGGCATTGGCAGCAGAGACGGTACCCCCGTGGTCTTCAACTATCTGCCGAACGATGGCCAGGCCCAATCCCGACCCAGGCATGTCCCGAGCGGTCGTAGCCCGGTAGAAGCGATCGAATACCAGCGGCAGGTCCTCTTCTTCGATCCCGGGACCCTGGTCTCGCACGAGGACTCGGCCGTCCCGCTGGCTCACAATGATCGCCGACTCCGGCGGGCCCCACTTCACTGCGTTCTCGACGAGATTCGAGACTGCCCTTTCGATCGCACCCGGCCGGCCCGAAATCACGGCCGGTACGGTATCGACCTCGATTGCCCGGCCCCAGCGTCGTTCCGCCCGACCGGCCACGGATGCAACGATCTCATCCATCCGGACCTCCGAGATGGGTTCCTCGACCGACCTGTACCCCGCCAGGTCGACGAGCTCGACAACCAGTTCCGAGAGCTGCTCCAGCTCGGTCTTGGCATCCGTAAGCAGCTCTTTTCGTTGATCGGCGGGTAGCGAATCTGCCCGAGCCAACAGTTCGATATTCGTCCGGAGGCTCGTCAAGGGTGTGCGAAGCTCGTGTCCAGCGTCGGCCACCAGTTGTTGCTGCTGACGCTTGGATTCTGCCAGCGCCGCCAGCATGGCATTGAAGGAGGATGCAAGGCGTCCTACCTCGTCTTCCTGTTTGACCTCGATAGGGGAGTCGAGATTCTGAGTGATGGCGACGTGCTCCGCTGCAGCAGTCAGATCCCCCACAGGCCGCAACGCTCTGCCAGCAATGAGCCAGCCTGCCATCGCTGCCACCGCTACTCCTACGACACCCATCGAGAGCATGCTGGCCTTCATCCCATCCAGGACCGCCGTCGCCTCAGTCAGCGATCGGCCGACCTGGACGGCGCCGAGAGGTTGACCCCCGAGCGTCGGTATGGTGAACGGTGCCGTGATCACTCGAAATGGCTCGCCGTCGACTTCGACCGTGTGGATGGTGGCGGGCCGATCGCCGCCAAGGACCTCGAGATCGACCTCATCGACCGGCAGTGCCAGCGAGGTGGCAAAGACCGCGCCGTCTGAGCTCAGGATTTGTACTACCGAGTCCGGTTGAACGAAGCGCGAGCCTCGCCCACCGATTCCCATTCCCATGCCCATGATCGGGTCTTCTCCGAGGATCAGAGGCTCGTCCCCGTCACCGGGAAACAGCGAAAAGGCTCCGAGGAACCGAACCCGCTGCTCCAGGAAGAGATCCACTTCGTCGTAAACCTCGTTGGACGCGAAGACGAAAGCGGCGGTCGCAACGGCCGCCACAGCAAGAGCAGCTGCTCCGGCGACGAAAAGCGTTAGGCGAAGCCTGAGGCTCATGGCTCGCGAATCACGTAGCCGACGCCTCGGATCGTCTGTATCAACCGAGGCTTGCCATCGGGTTCCGTCTTGCGGCGGAGGTAGCCGATGTAGACGTCGAGCGAGTTCGATGAAGTACCAAAGTCGAAGCCCCAGATCCGTTCGTAGATGGTTTCGCGCGTGAGCACGATGCCCTCGTTGAACATCAACAACTCGAGCAACTGGAATTCGGTCTTGGTCAGATCGATCTGTACTCCATCACGCCTGACCTCGCGGGTCGCCGGATCGAGAGTCAGGTCACCCACTCGCATGATCTCGCTGGTTTCCGGTTCGGCACGACGGAGCAGCGCCCGCAGTCGGGCCAGCAACTCCTCGAGGGCGAACGGTTTCACCAGGTAGTCGTCGGCTCCGGCATCGAGGCCGGCTACTCGATCAGACACCTCGTGGCGGGCAGTGAGCATGAGAACGGGCGTTGCGTCGCCGCGTGCCCGTAGTCGCCGAGTCGCTTCGAGACCGTCGACATGCGGCATCATTACGTCGAGAACGATGGCGTCGGGCGCCCCGGTCAATACCTTTTCCAATCCTTCGGCACCGTCGGCAGCTGTTTCGACCTCGTAGCCCTCGAAGTTGAGCGCTCGCGCAAGAGCCGTTCGGACCTGCGTATCGTCTTCCACAATGAGCACTCGCATGCCGTCAGTATGGCCGTTTCCTGTGTGCATGCGGGTACCTTATGGGCCGCCTGTATGAGCAAGTTGAGAGCAAGATGAGAAAACGATGAAGGCGGACTCTCATTCATTCCTCATGACTGTTTAATGGTCGGCTTATGCGGGCCGAGCAGGATCGTCCTGAACCCGATAGGAGTCTGAAACCAATGCGCCGAGTATTGTTGCCGATCGTCGCCCTCTCGCTGGTGGTTGCGGCCTGTTCATCCGAGGACGACGGAGTTGAGGTCGCCTCACTGGCTGCCTCTGGCGATGAACAGGTCGTTTCGCTGGAGACCGATGTTGAGGTCGACCGCGAAGCCGCCCTTCTTGCCTTCACTGCGTGCCTTCGTGGGGAGGGCCTGGATGTCGAAGACCCGGAGATTGGGTCTGACGGACTGATTCACCTGCCCCGCCCAGATTCACTGGCGGAGGAGGATAGAGAGACGTTTCGGCTTGCTCGTGAGGCCTGCGGCGTACACCTCGAAGGTGTAACACTCGGGTTCGCCGATCGAGATACCACCGAGTTCCAGGATCTGGCCCTGCAATACGCCGCCTGCATGCGGGAGAACGGATTCGACATGCCCGACCCCGATCTCTCCGGCTTCCAGCCGGGATCCGGCTCCGGGGGCGGTGGCGGCGGAGGCCTTTTCGGCGGACTCGAGGATCGCGATGATCCCACCTTCATTGCAGCCGACGAGACCTGCCGGCCCATATTCGGCGACCTCGCAATCGGCAGGGGTCCCGGGGGCGGGGGCGGCGGTGGCGGCGGATAGCCGCCCAGTCGCGAACCATAGGCGCCGGTTCCACGTATCGTTGTCGACTGAACGCTGAGGGGGAGACCTGATGGATAGACGATGGATTGCGCTCGCCGGCACTGTGTTGATCGGACTGGCGGCGCTGTGGTTCTTCTTTCTGAGATCCGACAACCCTGATCCGGTGTCGCTCGAGGATGCCGTTGCCTCGGTGACGGGGTCGACCGTCTCAGAGGAACCCGCCGCGACCTTGCCCGCAGCCACGGACACAACTGCTGCGGTGGAGGAGACGGTTGCACTAGACGGCACCTGGACGGTGCTCTCTGATGAGAATTCCTTCGCCGGTTATCGAGTTGGTGAGGAACTGGCGAGCATCGGTGTGACGGAGGCGGTTGGACGCACCAGCGGGGTGACGGGCAGCCTCGAACTCGAGGGATCGACGCTGACCGCCGTGAGCATCGAAGTTGATATGACTTCGCTTCGGTCGGACGACAATCGGCGGGACGGAGCCATGACCCGCCAGGCGTTGGAGACCAATGCTTTCCCCACCGCCCAGTTTGTTCTCACGGCTGCCATCGACCTTGGGACTATACCTGCAGAGGGCGTGCCGATTTCGGTTACTGCGTCTGGTGATCTCACATTGCACGGCGTAACCGCTCAGGTCGACATGCCACTTGAAGCGCAACTCGTCGGCAACCAAATAGTCGTCGTAGGAAGTGTCGACATCGTCTACGGAGATTTCGGCATCGAGTTGCCATCTGCTCCAATCCTGGTTGGTGTGGATGATCACGGACTGATCGAACTTCAACTGACGTTCGTCCGGGGCTGAACAGGCAAGACCGACGATGCTGCGGGCCCGAACCGCTCGTTCGACTTCGGTCTGCGCATCCGAAGCTGTACCCTTGCTTCGCTGTCTGTGATTCAAGGAGCCTAAGTGGCCAAGCAGGATGATGTGATCCGGGTGCAGGGGGTCGTCGTTGAGACACTTCCCAACGCAACCTTCCGGGTCGAGGTCGATGGTGGTCTCGAGGTGCTTGCCCGTGCCGCAGGGAAAATGCGCAGGGGTCGGTACATTCGAATCCTGCCCGGTGATCGTGTTGATGTGGAGCTCTCGGCCTACGATCCGACGCGAGGCCGGATCGTCTGGCGGTATAAGTAGGGCGCCTTCGGCGCCGCCATTGGCCTCTAGCCTTTGGCCATTGGCTCAGAGCCCCACTTGGTTGCTTCTGCGTTCTAGCAGGGTGACATCGCGCCAAAGCCCGGCTAATTGGCCGAGTTTCTCTCTGGTTCCGATCTCTCTGAATCCTGCGTTGACGTGCATTTGGAGTGATGAGATATTCTCCGGAAAGATGCCTGCTTGGAGGGTCCAGATACCGGCGGCCTCCGAGGAGTTGATCAACTCAGCAAGCAGCCTTGTCCCAATCCCCCTGCCCGTTGCAGCGGTGGCCACATAAACGCTGACCTCGGCGACGCCACCGTAGGCGCACCGGTCGGATATGGGACTCAGCGCTGCCCAACCCACAACCGCGCCGGACTCGCGGGCTACCAATCTGCTGTGGACCAGGTGGTCACCGTCCCATTCGCTCCATTCCGGACATGATGTCTCGAACGTGGCGTTTCCGGTTGCGATTCCCTCGGTGTAGATAGCGGCCACTGCCGGCCAGTCTTTCGAAACCATTGGTTCGATGGTCATGGCGGCAGGGTAGCCCTCTGTGATAATCGATCTCGATGCAACGAGTAGAACTGGCAGACAACCTCGACGTGCTGCGCGGCCTCCCAGACGGTTCGGTCGACCTCATCTACACGGATCCACCATTCGGGACCGGAAAACGGCAGCGTTTGGATTCCATAAAGACCGGTCGGGGAGACAGGACCCGTGGTGGCTTCGCTGGTCGGACCTATCCATTCGAAGTGGTCTCGACGATTGAATACCGAGATGATCTGCCTTTTGAACAATATCTGGGCTTCCTGGAACTTCGCTTGGTTGAGATGCATCGTGTGCTGGCGCCGGACGGATCGCTCTATCTTCACCTCGATCATCACTCTGTTCACTATGCACGGCTGATGCTCGATGTGATCTTCGGCGCAGACCGGTTTCTCAACGAGATCATCTGGGCCTACGACTACGGAGGCCGCCACCGTGATCGCTGGCCCCGCAAACACGATTCGATCCTCTGGTATGCCAAGGGAGATCGGTGGAAGTTCAATCGTGAGGATATTGATCGGATCCCATATATGGCGCCCGGCCTGGTCGGCCCAGAGAAGGCAGCCCGCGGAAAGCTACCGACCGACGTTTGGTGGATGACCATCGTTCCCACCAACAGCGCCGAGCGAACGGGCTATCCGACACAGAAACCGATGGCACTGGCCAAACGCATCATCGCCGCCTCGTCTGATGCCGGCGACCTGGTGGCCGACTTCTTCTGCGGGTCGGGAACGGTCGGCGTTGCCGCCAAAGAGCTAGACCGTCGCTACCTCCTCGTCGACAGCAATCCAGACGCAGTCGCCATCGCCACCGAGCGCCTGTCTCCCTAACGCCCCAACCCCGGGAGTTTCCTGTCAATGCAGCGTTCGGGTTTCGCTATGCCGGATTGACAGGAAACCTCGGCCCTGTTTCCTGTCAATGCGGGGCATCAGAAGTGCGGTGCCCGATTGACAGGAAAACGCCGCCAGCGTTGTTGGCTATCCGCAGGCTTCGGCCAGGAACGGATACGGGTTGATGGCTGCGCCGTCATCCGGGTGAATCTCGAAGTGGACGTGCGGTCGCGATCCCTTGGCGTTGCCGGAATCTCCAACCGTGCCGATGACGGTGCCTGCCGACACGTTGCCCGACTCTCCGAAGCTGTCCATATGGGAGCCGATGTAGGTTGCGCCGTCGGCACCGTACAGCTTGAACTGCATGCCGCCAATGGACCCAATCGTGAACTCGACTCGTCCCGATACCGGTGCGACTATCGACGTTCCGCGGGCCGCGAAGACGTCCGTGCCTTCGTGGAACCTTCCGCCGGAACGCGGGAACCCGTAGTCGTTGAAGAAAGATCCGCCCCGGACCGGGCACAGCCATCCGCCGCCCGGCACGGTCAGCACCTCGCCCACGCGTATCAGGTCGGGATTCTTCAAGCCATTGAGTTCGACGATTGCTGAGATTGTTGTTCCGTACTTGGCCGCGATCTTTCCGACCGTTTCGCCGGCGGCAACTACGTGTGATCCCGCCGAACCCGAGCCCGGGGTGAAATCTGGAGCTTCGCCTGAGAGGGACAGCCGTGTGCCGATGTACACCACGTTGGTGTTGGTTATTCCGTTGGCGGCGGCGAGAGACGAAAGCGACAACCCGTAGCGAGACGCGATCTCAGAGAGCGACTCGCCCGACTGGACGATGTGCACAGCCGATCCGCCGCTGGTGTTGGAGGTTCCGGGAATCTCGAGCTTCTGGCCTACGTAGATCCGGTTTGCATTGGAGAGGTTGTTGGTGTTCACGAGATCCGCAACGGTCGTTCCGTTCTCCACTGCGATCTCCGACAGGGTGTCACCGGGCTGCACGGTATAGGTGGCGCCGGAC
>JBLYYS010000152.1:0-14456 GCA_048550235.1 Acidimicrobiia bacterium
CATCCCGCCGATCGAGAATCACGTATGAGTGATCGCCAACCATGCTGGCAGATGCAGCTGCTTCGCCGGCAGCTTCAGATCGCAATCGATCGGCCATCCGCGAGACTTCTGACTCGAGTTCCTTGTTGCGCTCGATCATCTGCTGAACCCGCTCGGGTACCTCCGCCGGGGTCGATCGCAGCATCTGGCCGGCCGAATACAGCGAATCGCGTACGCCGACCAGGTACCGATATGCGCCGGTTCCCGTGAGGGCCTCCATACGTCGCATATTCGAACCGATCGACGATTCACCGGTCACGATGAGTGGGCCGATCTGTCCGGCTGCCGGAGTGTGGGTTCCCCCGCAGAACTCGGTCGAGAAGTCACCGACCTTCACAACTCGGACGACGTCGCCGTATTTGTCCCCGAAGAACGCGATAGCTCCCATGCTCTCGGCCTCGTCCTTCGTTGCCTCCACCGTTTCCACCATCGAGTTGGCGATGATTTTCTCGTTGGCCAGGCGTTCAACCTCTGCGATCTCTTCCTGCGTGATGGCTGCATAATGAGTCACGTCAAAGCGGAGACGGCCGGCTTCCACCAGTGAGCCCGCCTGTTTCACATGGTCACCGACGATATCGCGCAGAGCCCAATGGAGAATGTGCGTACCGGTGTGACTCTTGCGAATCATCTCGCGGCGAGGCGAATCAATCGCAGTCCGCACTTCCTGCCCGACTTGGAGGAACCCGGAAGCGACCTTACCGCGATGCGAATACAGACCCTGGACCGCGTGTTGTGTATCGGTCACCGACAGGATGCCGGAATCGCTTCCGATTCGACCAACATCGCCCACCTGCCCACCGGCTTCGGCGTAGAACGGTGTTCGATCGAGGAAGACCTCGACCTCATCACCCTGGCTTGCTCTTTCGACAGATTCGCCGTGCAGCAAGATCGCCAAAATCCGACCGTCGGTCGCCTCTAGGTCGTATCCAAGGAACGCCGTCAGGCCGATATCGTCGAGCAAACGGCGGTACAGGTCCTCAGCAGCAGCCTCTTCGCCGCCCTTCCACGCGGATCTGGCACGGCTACGTTGTTCGTCCATCGCGGTCTCAAATCCATCCTCGTCGACTCCGTAGCCTCGCTCGGCAGCGATCTCTTTGGTCAACTCGATCGGGAAACCAAACGTGTCGTGCAGCTTGAATGCGACCTGCCCTTGGAGATGCGCTCCTTCGTCGAGCACGGCTAGCTCGGTATCGAGGAGGTTGTGCCCACTTTCGAGGGTACGACGGAAGCGCGACTCCTCTCTCGATACGACGTCGAGGATGAACTCCTGTTGATCGTTCAGGTCGGGGTACGCCTCCCCCATCACGTCGATCGTGGTTGAGACGAGTTTCGGCGTGACCAGATCGGAGCTACCGAGCTGCCAGGCATGTCGAACGGCCCTACGCAACAGACGGCGAAGGATGTAGCCGCGACCCTCGTTGGAGGGCACAACTCCGTCTCCAATGAGAAACGTCAAGGCCCGCCCGTGGTCGGCCAGCACCCGCAAAGATACGTCGGTGGCCTCGTTGTCTCCGTATCGAGCACTGCACGCGGCCGCGCCGGCATCGAGGATTGGCCGAACGATGTCGGTATCAAAAACAGTATCGGAGCCCTGCAGCACCATCGCCAGCCGGTCCAAGCCCATACCGGTGTCGATACTCTTCGCCGGTAGGTCACCAATCACGTGGTACGGCTCATCCTGGATGTTCTGCATGAACACGAGGTTCCAGATCTCGACGAACCGTTCCTCGCCGCCCCCTATCGGGCCACCCGGTTTTCCCCATTGCTCACCACGATCAACGAAAATCTCGGAACATGGACCGCATGGTCCCGGAACACCCATCTGCCAGAAGTTGTCCTTGCCGCCCCGCTGAACGCGCTCGGCCGGAACCCCAACCTGATCAATCCAGATCTCAGCCGCTTCGTCATCGGTTTCGTATACGGTGTACCAAAGGCGCTCCGGGTCGATCCCGTACACCTCAGTCATCAGCTCATATCCCCAGGGAATCGCCTTCTCCTTGAAGTAGTCCCCGAAGCTGAAATTGCCCAGCATCTCGAAAAAGGAGAAGTGCCTGGTGGTGGTCCCGATGATGTCGATGTCCACAGTCCGCGCACACTTCTGGATCGAGACGGCGCGCGCGTACGAGGGAGTCTCTTCCCCGAGGAAGTACGGCTTGAACGGAACCATCCCGGCATTGGTGAGTAGAAGGGTCGGGTCGATTGGAATCAATGAGGCCGAAGGGCGAGCGGTGTGGCCGCGCTCTTCGAAGAACTCCAGGAATGTTCTACGGATCTGATTGCTATTCATGGGGGCCGTAGGTTAGCCCTTGATCCGTTGCAGTCTCCTGCCATATACCGGAGGGGATGTACTGGCCCGCTAGACGTCGCGCCGTCGTCGGTCGGGTCTTCCGAGACGCCTGTCCCAATCGTCCAAACGCTCGGCGATTTCTGCCTCCGTCCCTTGGGAACCCGGCTCGAAGAGCACCGTTTCTTTCAAGGGATCCGGTAGGTACTGCTGTTCGACAATATGGCCGTCATAGTTGTGGGGATACCGGTAACCGTCTCCATGGCCAAGCTGGGCGGCACCCTGATAGTGGGCGTCCCGCAGATGCGGTGGTACCTGCGCTCCCGACGTGTCCTCGACTGCCTGCCGTGCCTTGCCCATCGCCTTGGTGATCGAGTTCGACTTGGGGGCAGTCGCCAGATAGACCGCCGCCTCGCTCAATGCGTACGAGGCTTCCGGCAATCCCACCACCTGGAGCGCCTGGAATGCGGCGACAGCCAGAGAAAGGGCGAGAGGATCGGCCAGTCCCACATCTTCGGAAGCGAACACAATCATCCGCCGGGCGATGAACTCGGGATCCTCCCCGGCTCCGATCATCGTGTGCAACCAGTAGAGCGCGGCATCCGGATCCGAGCCCCGCATCGATTTGATGAAGGCGGAGATTATGTCGTAATGCTGATCCCCCGACTTGTCGTATCGGATGATTCTGCGCTGCAACGACTCCTCTACATCACCAACCTCGATGATTTCGGACCCTCGACCGGCCGCAACGTATCCGGCCATCTCGAGAGCATTGAGCGCCAGACGGGCATCCCCTCCGGTTCGCTCGGCCAAAGCACCAACCGCCTCGTCGGAAATCCCCACTCCGTCGGCGGCGATGCCGCGCTCCTCATCCTCTATTGCTCTCTCGATCAGGTTCCGGACATCGGCCGGCGTGAGTGCTTCCAGCCGAAACAAAGTGCATCTACTTATCAGCGGAGAGTTGACCTCGAAGAACGGGTTCTCGGTCGTGGCGCCGACCAGGACGACTGTTCCGTCTTCGACCCCCGGCAGCAATGCATCCTGCTGCGACTTGGTGAATCTATGGATCTCATCAAGGAAGAGAATCGTGCGGCGTTCGTCCGTCTCCAACCGCTGCCGAGCTGCCTGCAGTACGGCCCGCACATCCTTCACGCCTGCCGACACTGCCGAAAGTTGCTCAAATGCAGCCGATGTCTCGGATGCGACGAGGCGAGCGAGCGTCGTCTTGCCGGTTCCCGGGGGCCCCCAAAGGATCATCGAAACCGGTCGCCCCTGCTCGACCATCGCTCGAAACGCTGAACCTGCCACAAGGAGATGGGTCTGCCCTACGACTTCGTCAAGCGTGGCCGGACGCATGCGGGCAGGGAGAGGAGCGACCGCCGAAAGACGCTTCTGCCTCTGTGGAGCGAAAAGGTCGTCCTGCACCAGCGCTACCTGCCGCCGCCGATCACTCCTGGTCCTCGCCGAGCAGCGCCGCCCGCACCTCAGGGCGAAGGTCGACTCCCAGTTCGATGAGTTGGAAGTCGTCGACCTCGGTCGGTGACTGCGTGAGAGGATCCGTCCCCGTCTGGGTTTTGGGGAACGGAATCACGTCGCGAATGCTTTGCTCACCCTGAAGTATCGCCAGAAGCCGGTCGATGCCGACCGCGAATCCGGCATGAGGCGGCGTTCCGTAACGAAGGGCCTTGATGAACCATCCGAATCGGCTCTCAGCCTCCTGATCGGAGATTCCCAGCACCTCAAAGACCTGCTTCTGAATCTCCGGATCGTGGATCCTCACGCTGCCAGATCCCAGTTCGCTGCCATTCAGTACGAGGTCGTACGCCTTGGATACAGCTTCCTTTGGGTTGTCGCGCATCTCGTCGACGCTCACGGGGGAAGTGAATGGATGATGGGCGGGTACGAGGTCGCCTCCTTCGGTTTCCTCGAAGACGGGGAAGTCGACCACCCACAGGAAGCTGAGTTCATCGTGGCCATCGGGACGTCCGAGTTCGAGCCGGAGTTGGCCGAGGACGTTGCCAACAACCTTGGGCGCGTCCGCAGCTAGAAGCAACACGTCACCGGGGGCCGCTGCAAGACTCTGCTTCACGGCTGCTTTCTCATCATCGGTCAGGAACTTCGCCACCGGTGATCGCAGCGATCCATCCTCCTCCACAACGAGCCAAACCAAACCCTTGGCTCCAAGCTGTTGAGCCCGATCGACAAGTGAATCGAGCCCGGACCTGGACAATCCCAATCCGCCGGCGTTGATACCTCTGACAACACCACCGGACCCGAGAGCGCCGCTGAAGGCACGAAATTCACTCGAGCTGAATACGCCGCCGAGATCTATGATCTCCATCTCAAATCGCAGGTCCGGTTTGTCTGTCCCGTAGCGCTCCATCGACTCTTCGTAGGTGAGGCGAGGGAATGGGCGCGGAATCGTCAGACCCCTGGCTTGCGAAACGACCGACACGATGACCTGTTCCAGGGTATCGAGGACGTCGTCCTGACCCCAGAATGCCCCTTCGATGTCCAGTTGGGTGAATTCGAGTTGCCGGTCACTACGAAAATCCTCATCGCGATAACAGCGGGCTATCTGGTAGTACCGGTCGACGCCACCGACCATCAGCAGCTGTTTGAAGAGCTGTGGAGACTGTGGCAGCGCGTAGAAGGACCCCTTGCTGAGCCGGCTCGGTACCAGCATGTCGCGCGCACCTTCCGGCGTCGAACGAATCAGCGTCGGCGTCTCTATCTCGAGAAACCCCAAGTCATCGAGGGTCTCTCGCATCGCATGCACGGCCTTGGATCGCGCTCGCAAGTTCGCAGCCATCCGCGGCCGCCGCAGATCGAGGTACCTGTATTGAAGGCGGATTCGCTCGTCAACATCTATCCGGTCGTTGATCATGAACGGCAACGTGTCGGCGGCGCTGAGAACCGTGATCTCTGATGCCACCACCTCGACCTCGCCCGTCTCCATGTCCGGGTTGACCGTGCCTTCCGGACGTGCGCGCACCGCGCCGGCGACGGACACCGTGAACTCCATCTTCAGGTCACCGGCGTCCGGCAGTTGAGAGGGATCGACGACGACCTGCACGAGACCGGAGGTGTCGCGTAGATCGAAGAAGATGACGCCGCCGTGATCACGCCTGCGGTCGACCCATCCGGCCAGCCGGACTAGATCATCGATGCGGTCTGACGTGATTGACCCTGCGTAGTCGGTTCTCAGCTTTGCTTCCTCGCCCATGCGGCGACCTCCTGGACTCTTACGTCCTCTTGTGTGCTTGTAATCAAATCTCTGACGGTTACCCGACCGTCATCCCACTCGTCGCCCACGATGGCCACAGCAGGCGCCTGACGGCGGTTGGCGCTGCGAAACTGAGCTTTCACCGATCTCTGCTCCGAAGCCATATCGACCCGCAGTCCGTCCTTTCGCAGGTCGGATACGAACCCGGCGGCAATCTCTCGTCTGTCTGGGTCGGCAACAATCACGTACAAGTCGAGGGGAATGGCCTCCGTACCGTCACGACCGGCCGCCAACAGAATCCGGTCGATCCCCATAGCAAGCCCGACACCAGGAGTTGACGGTCCTCCAAGGGTCTCGGCCAGGCCGTCGTAGCGTCCGCCACCACCGACGGCATTCTGAGCAGCATCGAAACCCGTGGCGATGTACTCAAAGGCCGTGCGGGTGTAGTAATCGAGGCCCCGAACGAGGTTGGGCTCGAGACGGGCCGGAACGTCCACAGCTTGGAGGCGAGATTGCACCGCGGAGAAATGTGCCTGGCACTCATCGCAGAGGAAGTCGACCGGCTTCGGAGCATCGACGAGTTTGGGTGCACACACTTTGCAATCGAGCACCCGGAGCGGATTGAGGAGGAGAGTCGCTCTACTCTCCTCGCACAGTTCCTCGCTCCTTCGTTCCAGGTAATCGGACAACACCTCTAGATAGGCGGGCCGGCAGGCGCTGTCGCCGATGGAGTTGATCGCCACCTCGACCTCATCGAACCCAATCTCCTCGAGGAATCGGTATCCGACCTCAATGACTTCCGCATCGGCGTCGGGAGAGGTCGTACCGAGGTACTCAACCCCGGTCTGATAGAACTGACGGCGCCGGCCAGCCTGGGGTCGTTCGTAACGAAACATGGGCCCGGAATAGGCCAGCTTGGCCTCACCCTGAATCCCCGACCCGAGGTAAGCTCGCACAACTGAGGCCGTCCCTTCCGGTCGGAGCGTCAGTGAGCGACGGCCTTTGTCTTCAAACGTGTACATCTGCTTCTGGACGACTTCACTGGACTCCCCTACACCGCGTTCGAAGACGTCGGTGGACTCGAATATCGGACCCATGACGAGGTCATAGCCGAACCGTTCTGCCAACCGTTCCCAGGTGATGAGGGTCTGGCGCCAGGCGCGCGAGGCAGGCGGGAAGATGTCGTCGGTGCCTTTCGGCGGATTGAAGTTCATGGGATCAGCTCTGCAGGAAGGGGTTCAAACGGCGCTCGCGGGCAAGGGTAGTCGCCGGTCCATGGCCCGGATGCACGATTACTTCGTCGTCCAACGGCAGGATTTTGTCGGCCATGCTCCGCATCAGCGTGTCGTAGTCGCCTCCCGGCAGATCCGTGCGTCCGATGGAGCCGGCGAAAAGCTGATCGCCTGAGAACAGGAGGCCTTCCTCTTCCAGCAGAAAGCAGCAGTGGCCGGGCGTGTGTCCAGGTGTGTGCAAGACGTCGAGACTCAATCCCGCGAGATCGAGGGTTTGCCCGTCCCTCAAATCAAGTCTCTTCTCCGGGGGCGCGAAGTCGCCTCCAGGAGCTATCCCAAACAGCATCCTCAGTTGCTGTTCCGGGTGCAGAGTCAAAAAGTCGTCGTCGGGATGCACGAACACGGCCATCTCGCCCGTTCGCGCCACCGAACCGGCCCCACCCATATGGTCAATGTGTCCGTGCGTCAACAGCAGAGCGGCCGGGTAGAGATCGTTGTCGGCGAGCAACGACCCGATACCTTCAGGGTCGGGCGGAGCATCGATGACGACCGCCGGCCCACCTTGTTCCAATGCGAGCACGTAGGTGTTTGTCTCTGCCAGCCAGAGAGAGCGTGATTCGAGAATCATCGAGGAGAGCGTAGCCTCGGTTTCTCGAAGGGTTGGCACATGCCACTGCTTGCAGGAAAGCTCCTACGGCAGTACGCAAGGAATCGGATCGTCGGGCACTTCACGCCACACGAACGGTCGGGCGATCACCCGTCGTTCCGAACCGAAGATGAAGCCGAGATCGCTGTTGGGAGGGCGGAAATGGACCTCGAGATGGTTGACCGAGTTGTCGGTCTCGCCGTAGACAACTCCGTATATCGTCGCCAGGTTCTTGGCCCCGACGGTGCCTTTGGAGTACATGACCCAGCGGTGGTCATCGTTTGACGACAGGTTCTTGCCGAACTGGAGATCGGACGTGATCTGATTCCCGACAATCGAGACCGTTACCGGCGCCGACGCGGGATCGATATTGGAGCTACCGTCGACCGTCATTTCCCCGTCGAAGACGAGCATGAAGTCGTCGCCGAAGGTCGTTCCGCCCCCTACGGCCAGACGCCACGTGTACGCGCCGGGGTCCTCAACGTAGTGCCAACCGAACAGATCGGAGCGATTCGCCTTGAACCAGGCATCGAAGTTGCCCCAGGTAGACCACAAGAACACCGGGCCGGTCGCTGCCGTCGTTCCGTCAATGCTGTGCGGTCCACCGTAAACGGTGGTGATCTTCGTCCAATCGAAGTCGGGCAGCGGGTCGACACTCACAGGATCCAGGGTCACCAGGTTCTCACCCAGCGAGCCGGCAGTCAGGTCGGAGCCCGGCACGACGGTGCCAAAGAGGCTCACTTTTCCGGCGACCGTGGCCTTCTGAAAGAAGGCATCTCCTGCAGCCACAGTGGCATCGCCTCCGTAGGCTGATCCGGGGTTGTCATCCTGAAGATGTGTTCCCGCCAGCACATCACCCTCGATCGTCAGGTTCGATCCGGAGGGAATCCAAAGCTGACCGGCAGTGGTTAGGTCTCCGTCACCCTGGAATCCGGCATCATTCGCCCACAGTTCCGTGTGGTTGCTGATCGTGACGTCGGCGGCCGAGTAGATGTCTCCGTAGATCGTCTTCTGGTTACCGGCTGAAACTCCCCCGGAAGCGGCGAAGAGGGCGTACACAAAACCCCGCTTGATCACGATCTCGACCTCTTGTTCCACCTTCCTCACGCTGAGCTGGCGCGAGTTGGTATCTCGAGCCCAGCCCCACGCTTCGATGAAGTAGCGATGATCATTCGGATTGGCAGGAGTTGCATCTGCCACCTCAGTCCAATACTGACCAAGCTGCCTCGTCACTCCATCCTGGATCGTCGTCACGTTCTCCAATTGGCAGGCGCCACCTGCGCCGGTGCCGTTGCCAGTCCAGAATGGGTCGTTCTTGAGGGTTGTTTGCGACAACTCATACATAGCCTGACGTACTCCGGCGTCGGCCACATGCAGAGCCGTCGTACGGTTGCGGTCGTATGTCGTCTCGTCGAGTTCATGCGTCGACACCGAGTACCAGACCGCACCGAGCGAGAACACTATGAACGCCACCATCAGCGCGGTGACAATCCCGATTCCGTCTTCCTTGTTGAATCGTTTGAGCATCATGCCTCCCCTAGCAACCCGGGCCGTTCGGAACCCAGATGTTCCTGCCCGAAAGCTCGGTGGTCAGCAGGATCGGGCTGATACGATCGGTGGGCGATTCATCGATCCAGAGGCGAACGGTAATCACCTTGCCGTAGCTTGGATACCCGGCGTCCTGATCATTGGCGAACAGCGGAACACCCGGGGTTCCCAGCGGAATCGTGTTGGCCGTGTTGTAGTCATCATCCACGACCGTGGCGTTCACCACACCTCCGATAATCGGCGACCAGGTGGCTCCGCCGTCGGTGGACTTCTCGAGGTTGGTGCCGTTGAGCGAGTAGGTCACGTCCTGGGTTCCGCTTGCCGAGGTGGTGGCGGTGTACGCCCTCGTGACAAAGCGGAGCAGATCGCCATCGGGATCACCCGGTCCCGGGGTGCAGATCACCTCTGCCGCGCGCATCTCGCGATCGATACGTTGAAGCGCCAGACGGGCGTCATCATTGCTCCGCGCTACGTTCGTGATCTGGCTGGTGGCGTTCATGCCCGAAATCATGGTTGGCAGGAAGATCGCCGACACGACAACCAGTAGGAACACCGCCACCATCAGTTCCGTGAGCGTGACCCCGTCGTCGTTGTGAAGGCATTTGAAGGTCTGCATTAGAGGTCCGGATTGATATAGGCGGCACTGGCATCGATGCCCGGAAGCTCGAAGGTCATTGTGTAGTCGAACAAGACCCGGCCGAGGCTGGTGTCCTCGACGTAGTAGTGAATCGTGCCGGTGGCAATGGACGGCACCTGGACCTGGGCGCTCTCAGTCGCTCCGGCTGCGTAGAAAGCCTGATTCACGACCGGACTGTTGACGTTGAGTTCGTCAATCGTCACCTGGATGAAGATGTCGGGCCAGTTGGCGATCCCCGCCGTGGACCCGGGCGGCAGTACCAGAGGAGCAATAGGATCGACGACTTGGGTGACTCCACCGAGCGAGGCCAGGTCGATCGGACCGAATATGGTGACGTAGTCTTTGGACGGATCGTCCCAAATCTGAATCTCGATATCTCCTGTCGCAACCGTCGGCACGAGGGCTGCCTCACCGGCTGCCAGAGTGCCCGACAACGACGGCACGTCGATCCTCAACCATCCTTCGAACTTAGAGCTGAGCTTCTCGTAGACCGTGTCGTAGAGGAAGAGAACTTCCTGAGAATTCATGTTGAAGGTCGCGTCTACCCGTCGGGAAGCGTCGGTGGTCGAGAACCGATCGATGGTGGCGTCGAGATCTAGAGCGGTGCCACTAGTCAGGCGTCCATAGTGAAACGGGACGAAGTCGTAGGATCCGATCGCCTCGCCGTACATCGGCGCCAGGATGGCGCCGTACTCAGGAGTGCCGAACCCGAAACTACCTGCACCATCAACTTCGAGATCAACCAGGGGCAGGTCGTCTGAGACGTCCTGTGCGTGGGCGATCGCCTTGACTACCTCCGTGTGATCGGCGCCGCCACCATCCGCCCACTCCAAACCGAAGAGCAGATAGTTGGGCGCGACAGGCACAACACCCGGAGCAGACCAGCGAGTCAGACTCAGATTGAAGACGTCGGCCGGCGAGGGAGGAGCGGTAGTACCGAAATCATCATCCGAAGCCAGGGTGAAGACGTCGGCGTCGATCCTGCTCCGATAAGGAGGAGCACCATCCCACACCCACTCACTAGATGGGGAACTCACCTCGATGTTCGCTTCCGAGACATAGTCGGAACCAGCCCTGGCATGAGCCGCCAGTCCGTTGAAGAACGTACCTCCTATCAGCAAAGGACGTTCGAGCGATGGATCCAACCAGCCGGAAGTTCCGCCCATGAAGCCGTCGATCTGGACGCGGCCTCCTGTGAAGTCAACGGTGGCGTCGAGAACCGGACTGGGGGGCGCTTCAAATGCCGATGCATAGGTGACCTGACGTATCTCACGCCGGAAGCCGTTGGGCGGGTTCCATTGCACTACGGCCGTGATCTTGCGATACCGCTCGTCGCCGGTCGCGTCTGTCTGCTGTGTCACAAAGAGGAATCGATCGTATGTGACGTTGTCTCGTACCTGCTCGTCGTTGAATGAGAGGAACGGGTCGAAGGTCGGCCCGTTGGCGAAGACGATCCGCTCGCCCTCGAAAAGGTAGCCACCTAGACCGTCGGGCACGATGCCGAAGTCGGATGCCCAATCAGTGCAAGCCACGCCGGCCACGCCGTCCGCCGGCACGGGAATTGGACAATCGGCATCGTTGCTGTCACCTGTCAGACCGACGTTGGCCCACTCCAGAGAGCGAGCACGCTCCAGCAACTCGGATGCGAGAGAGATCGCGGCCGTTTGGCGGCGACTCTCGTTGACGACCCGTATGGAACCGTCGAGAGCGCGGAATAGGACCAGCAGAGTTCCGAAGACGATCACGAGCGCAACGACCGATTCCAGAATGCTGAAACCGGCCTCGCCGTCGCGACGCCACACAGAACGGAAAGCTTCCATGCACTAGTTATCGGGCCATGACCCCCGACTCTTGAGTGCTCCATCGGGCCATCGTGACCGGCCGTTCCTGGACTAGTTAGTTATCGCCACCACGAGGCAACAGACGATATGCGTCGTAGACACCATCCACGTCACGCAGTTCCGCGACCAGTCGCTCCACCTGCGCCGGTTCGGACAACTCGACTTCGTAGCGAAGCACCGCAACCCGGTCACGTCCAGTAGCCGACGAGGAAGCGGTGATATTGCCGCCGAGATCGGAAACAGCGCTGGTCACGTCGCGGAGAAGGCCGGACCTGTCGAGGCCCTCCACCTGCACCCAGACGGCGAATGTACCCACTCGCTCTGGGGCCCAGGCGACTTCGATCATCCGCTCCAAGCGATCCCCCATTGCCTCCACGTTCGTGCAGTCGGAACGATGCACGGAAACGCCGCGTCCAACTGTCACGAATCCAAGAATGTCGTCCCCGGGTACCGGTGCACAGCATCGGGCGATCCGAACCCAAACGTCATCGAGCCCTTCGACGATGATCCCCGGTCCGGTCCGAATCTCGCTGCGGGGTTTCGGTGGAGCCATCAGATCGTCATCGACTATCTCCTCCGGCCGCACCAACCTGAGGAACTTCGTTACCGCAGTTGTTGCGCTGGTCCCGCCCTCCCCGATGGCGACGAAGAGACTGTCCAACTCCGCATGACCGAGATCGTTGGCGACGGTCGTCAACGCCCTGTCACGATCGGCCGCATTGAGACCGAGGTTCTCCTTCTTGATCAGCGCGGCGATTCGATCACGCCCCTCGGCTAGTGCGGCTTCTCGGCGCTCCTTGGAGAACCACTGCCGAATCTTGGCCTTGGCCCGCGAGGTCCGAACGATGGTTACCCAATCACGGCTCGGTCCGGCGTCTTGGGCCTTCGACGTCATGATCTCAACGATGTCGCCCGACTCCAGTCGGGTATCGAGAGGGACGAGGCGACCGTTCACCCGTGCCCCGGCACACCTGTGTCCTACTTCCGTATGAATCGAGTACGCGAAGTCGATCGGTGTTGCACCGCGGGGAAGTGTCTTGACGTGGCCTTTTGGCGTCAGGACGAAGACTTCGTCCTGATAGAGGTCGAGCTTGAGATGGGCGAGGAACTCCTCTGGGTCATCGTGATCGTCCTGCAAGATCCGAAGGTCCGCCATCCACGCAAGGTCCGAACCTGCCCCCTCCTTGTATCTCCAGTGAGCAGCGATGCCGAACTCCGCCCGTTCGTGCATGTCACGTGAACGGATCTGCACCTCGAGCGGCTTGCCACCCGGACCAATCACCGTGGTGTGGAGACTCTGGTAGAGGTTGAACTTCGGCATCGCTATGTAGTCCTTGAAGCGACCCTGGACCGGCGGCCACATCGTGTGGATCAACCCCAGGGCGCCGTAGCAATTGCGCACATCCTCGGTGATGATCCGAATGCCGATCAGGTCGTGGATCTCCTCAAAGGGTTGACCTGTAGTCACCATCTTCCGGTAGATCGAGTAGTAGTGCTTGGGACGCCCGGTGACGTCTGCGTCAATGCCTGATCCATCCAGGACCTTACGAACTTCACCTACCGCCTCGTCGATGAATGCCTGGCGTTGTGGTGCGCGTTGTTGGATCTGCTCTTCGATCTCGGCATGACGGCGCGGCATGAGGATCTTGAAACACCGATCCTCCATCTCATGCTTTATCTCCTGTACCCCAAGTCGATGCGCGAGCGGGGCATAGACCTCGATGGATTCAGTAGCAATCCGCTGTTGTTTTTCGGGTGGCAGCGGATCGATAGTCCGCAGATTGTGCAGGCGGTCGGCGAGTTTGATCAGCAGGACTCTGACGTCCTGCGCCATAGCTACAACCATCTTTCTGATGGTTGCGGCCTGGGCGGACTCCTTGGACCGGAACCGCACCCGATCGAGCTTGGTCACTCCATCAATGAGTGCTGCAACGTCGCTGCCGAAACCCTCGTCGACTTCGTCCAGTGTCAGGTCGGTATCTTCGACCGTGTCGTGCAGGATGCCTGCCACGATCGTGTCGCGGTCGAGACCGTACTCGGCGAGCACGAGGGCCACCGCCAGTGGGTGGGTTATGTAGGGCTCACCGGACTTCCGGAACTGTCCCATATGCTGTCGGTGAGCCAGGTCGTAGGCCCGAAAGATGGGTTCAGTGTCGACGTTCTTGTGTGTGCGTGTGAAGACGCGGACGATGGGATCTACTTCGAAGACGAGGGCTTCGTCGGTGCGAGGCTCAGCCTCAGTCCCCATAGGTCACGAGCGCTCGTAGCGGTAGTCCATCGAGCGCTGAGCGGCCGTTCAAGAACGCAAGCTCAACCATCACGACCATTCCCATGACGTCGGCTCCGGGGCGAGCAAGCAGTTTGACCGCGGCAGCCGCCGTTCCACCAGTGGCGATTACGTCATCGACAACGAGAACACGATCGTTCTCATCGACCGCGTCCACATGCATCTCCAATGCGTCGGTGCCGTATTCAAGCGAGTACTCCTCCCGCATCACATCGTAAGGAAGCTTCCCCGGCTTGCGCAGCGGCACGAACCCTGCGCCGAGGGCAGTTGCGACAGGTGTTGCGAGGATGAAGCCGCGTGACTCGATTCCGGCCACTTTCGTGATTCCCAGGTCGCGATACGGAGCGACCAACGCTTCGACCACGCCGATCAGTGCCTCTGGGTCGCCGAGGACCGGCGTGATTTCCTTGAACAGAACACCGGGTTCGGGGAAGTCGGGTACGTCTCGGATTAGGGAGTTGAGCGTGGATTCAATCACCGGCAGAGGGTACCAGCTAGCGGATGGGCCGTAGCACCGGTTGTCAGACTCGACGCCGAATCAGCGCTTCTTCCGCTTCTTCTTCGGTGGTCGCGGAGCCGCTCCACCCGATGAAGGGGGTCGCGACGTTGGCGGTGCCTCCGCACGACCTGCCGGCTTCTTGGCCATGCGGGCCTCTCTGCGTCCTTCCAGCCGCCGACGATGATGCTGCCAGTAGTCCTCTTTCTCCTTCCACACC
>JBLYYS010000153.1:0-3943 GCA_048550235.1 Acidimicrobiia bacterium
ACTAATCTTCATGGCGATAACAAGGTTCGTGGGGCTTTCAGACGGGTGGAGAGTCATGGAGAGTCCGCGTGCCGCAAGGTTACTGCAAAGAATGTCGGGCACATGTCACCGTGAGAAACGGTGCGTGTCTGCTTGGGCATTCCGTTGATCCGTCTACAATCGCGGCTGGAAGCGGCCGGCACCGCGCTGCACGCTCCAGACGCCTGAGTCACCAACCGGTCGCATCTGGTGTCCCTGCACAAGTCGACGTAGTGCGCATCGAGGAAACCGTTCCCCCGCCTACCCGTGCAGCTATCGCCGACACTACCGCCGTTCGACCCGACCGAGTTGCCGACCAATCGGAGTCCACTTCACGTTCGATCTCGCCCATCGGACCTGAACCAGACCCGGAACCTTGGCAACGGCCGTTGTTGGGACGACGACGGCTCCCCATGCTGGAGCTACTTGGTTTCACCGACTCTGACGAAATGCCGCAGATTGCCATCGCCGACCCAGACGATTCCAGCCCGCCGTCCAACTCCTCGACCGTCGCCAATCAGATGATCCCATTGACTCCCGCAGTCGAGCCCGCTCGCGGTCCGGCCCCCCGTCTCGCCGACGTACAGACCGACGACAACCCGGAGAACACAGGCGTTCTAGTCGCGAGACTATGGGATGCGACGGAGCAGAGATCCCTCGGGGACGATTGGGTACCGTCAGAGGCGGTAGAGAGCCCCCGCCGGCAGTTCCGATGGTCATTCATCTCAGCGGCTCTGGCAGTCTCCGTCGCCGTCGCGTTACTCGCGGTTGCCGCCTACCGGCTGCCGATCAACAGAGCTGGTGAGCTTCGTGCCGACCTGATCACGAGCGCCGATTCGCTTCAGACAGCCGCCGACTCCATTCCGGCTACCGCCGGTCGCTTGTTCGATCTCGCCTATCCGACCCAGGACCTCTCTGACGCCGCCCTTCCATTGCTGGCCGTCTCAGAAGCGGCAAACCGTGCGTACGAACACGCCACCGCAGATTCGACCCTCAGCATTCCGCTCATCTCCGACACTCCGCTCCTGGCACTAGAACCTGCCCAGGATGCCCTTCGAAGAGCTGCCGACTCAGCGTTGGTCATTCATGAGCAACTCGGCGACGTCCTCGACTATCGAATACTGCTCGATCAAGCATTGATACTGCCTGAACTCCTACCGGTCGAGGGAACAGACGCGGATATCTCCGATCTAGGCCTGGCATTGAGTGACACTATCGCCGCCACAACCGAGGTTCTCCTCAAGCTGCCGGTCAACGACCGCCTCGGAGCGCACCGACGCCAACTCGAAGCCGCTCTGGCAGAAATGACGTCGCAGGTCGCCGACTACCTTTCGGCGCTCCGCTCCGACAATCAGATTGCAGCCTCACGAATCGTCGGCGCCATGCGCGCGACGGCGGCAGCAGCACGCGCATCGTTGGGTTCGACACTGGATGACTTCCAGGATTGGTCGACGGACTCGATTGCCGCCTTGATGAATCAGATCGACGCGGCTTCCGAGGCAATTCAGGCGTCGAGTTCTTGACCTTCGCCTGATTCCTCCAGCGCCGCCATTTCACGCTCGAAATCCTCGGCACCCGAGAAATCCTTGTAAACCGAGGCAAATCTCAGGTAAGCAACCTGATCGAGTTCTCTGAGCCGTCCCAGAACCTCCTTGCCGATCTCGTCTGATGACACCACCGTGCCGGCGGAACGCAATTCGTTCTCTATTGTGTCGACCAAGTCGTCGAGCGTGCCGCTGCCGACCGGTCTGTCGGCAAGCGCGCTCTCTAGGCCCCTCCGGAGCTTGTCAGTTCGAAACGGTTCGGCCCGCCCAGAGCGCTTGCGAACCATCAGCAACGCCTCGATCCGCTCGTAGGACGTGAACCGATCACCGCACGACTCGCACTCACGTCGACGGCGAATAGCGCGACCCTGCTCGGCCGGGCGGCTATCGACGACGCGCGTTTCAGCAGATCCACAAAAGGGACAAAGCATCTCGCGCAGGCTAGTACCAACGGCTCCGGGCCGGATCGCCTCAGTCAGCTTCCAACGATAGGCACGGTGAGTCGATCGCCCGGGAAGATAGTGCTGTCATCCAGGGCGTTCATCGCACGGATGTCGTCGACAGTGTCACGCACATCGGCACCCCCGACCGTATTGGCGCGGGCGATTTCCCACAGCGTCTCGCCCGAACGAACGATGTGTTCCTGCGTCAGGACCACATCGTTTCCAGCATCAACCTGGCCGGCGAGTAGGAGGAACAGGGCAGCGACGGCCACAGTAAGGAGAACCACGACCCTGAGTAGGGCGCTGGAGTGGACCATCATGACCTGTTGCCTCCTTCTCGCTTCGTTTGAACCAGGTTCGGTTTCCAGCGTACGAACGGTGAGTGACAGAAAACAGACCAACACGCTCGAACGTCTGTTCGCTACGATAGGCGAACAAACGTTCGGCGTCAAGTGCGAACATATGTTTGATTCCCTGGGTCAAGCAGAGTAGATTGTGAACATACGTTCGAGAAAGGCCGATTGTGGACGAACTCAGCAACCGCCAACAGGAGATACTCGATCTCATCCGTCAGGCGGTTCTCGATCGTGGCTACCCGCCGTCCGTGCGGGAGATCGGCGATTCCCTCGGCCTTCGCTCGCCCTCCACAGTCCACAGCCACCTGTCAACTCTCGTCCGACTCGGCTATCTGCGTCGCGATCCGACCAAACCACGGGCAATCGAGGTCGTTGATCGGTCGGATTCTCCGCAACGGGCAACCACTCCGACCCGTGACGTTCCGCTCGTGGGCCGGATCGCCGCCGGTTCTCCGATCCTGGCCGAAGAAGACATCGAAGAAGTGTTTCCTCTCCCCCAGCAACTCGTTGGCTCCGGTCCGGTGATCATGCTCGAAGTGCATGGCGACTCGATGGTCGACGCCGGAATCCTCGACGGCGACTACGTCGTCGTGAGGCGCCAGGACGACGCGACCGATGGAGACATTGTCGCTGCTCTGATCGAGGACGAGGCGACCGTCAAACGACTCGAGCGCAAGAACAACCAAGTAATCCTCCACGCCGCCAATCCGGCCTACCGACCCCTGGTCTTTGACGAAGGTGTCAGTCTCGTTGGCAAAGTGGTATCGGTTATTCGGTCCGTCCGGTAGATAGATCCCAGCGACCGCTGAACACGGTTCTGGCCGGACCGGTCAGCCAGGCGATTCCTTCATCGATCTCCACATCGAGCGATCCTCCGGGAAGGTGAACGGTTGCGGTCGGGTCGGATCTATTCATTGCAGTCGCGGCGGCGACGACAGCCGCCGCCCCTGTGCCGCACGCCAGTGTCTCGCCGACGCCGCGCTCCCAAACTCGCATCTCGATATGGCCGTCGTCCAGGATCCGGACGAACTCAACATTGGTACCAGAGGGAAACTTGGGGTTGGTCTCCAGTGCGACGCCTATGCCGGCGACGTCGGCTTCGGCCGGATCGTCTACAAACAACACCGCGTGCGGGTTACCAACATCAACCGTTCGAACTTTCAGTCCTCCTACTTCCAGATCGGAAGCCGAGGCATCGATCGGCCCGAGTTCGACACGAACTCGATCGTCATCCAGGACCGACACACGTCGAAGGCCGACCGCAGTTTCAACCATGAAGGCGGTTTCTTGCACCAAGCCGGTCTCCACGGCACGTTTGGCGACGCACCTGAGACCATTGCCGCACATCTCCGCTGCCCCACCGTCCGCATTGAAATACTCCATCCGAACAGATTCATCAGACACGGGACTGACAACCAGGACACCATCTGACCCGACACCCCGCCTGCGGTCGCACATGGCGGCGATCTGATCCGCGGTCAAGTGCCTAGGCCCATCAATGACAACGAAATCGTTGCCGAGGCCCTCCATCTTCGTAAACTTCACCCTCGGCTCCTCAGGGCGCCACAGGCCGCCCGGTAGC
>JBLYYS010000154.1:0-4170 GCA_048550235.1 Acidimicrobiia bacterium
CGGTCACGGCGGCCGCGGTCTTGGCGCCCCGCTCCTTGGCGATCATCAGCACGCTGGCGACGCACGGCACGAACAACGTGATGGTGGTCATGCTGACGACGATCTGGAGGGAGTTCAGCATGCCGTCGCCGGCGATCAAGAAGAGGCCGGTGACTCCGAAGTCCCGCCTGAAGAAGCCCATCATGAACGCCGTCGCAGCCTCGGCTGGGAGACGCAACCAGTCGACAACGAGGGGCTCTGAGACGCTCACCAACCATGCCAGCGCATCGACTCGATCGAGAACGAACAACAGCACCGAGCCGAGCAGGAACAGCGGCACCACTTCCCGTATGTACCACTCAACCCGTGCAACGGTCTTCAGCACAATTGGCCGAAGCGGCGGACGGCGCATGGGCGGCAGTTCCGTGATGAACACAGACCGATCGCCCGGGACCAGGCGTGCCGCCAACCAGCCGACGACAACCAGCACTCCTGCCACAACCCCGGCCCAGATGATCATCGCAGTGATCGAGATACCGCCGAGCATGCCCATGACTACACCCAGTTGCGCCGAACAGGGAACGCCGAGCGACAACAGAAGAATGACGAGCAAGCGATCGCGTCGCGAGGAGAGAATCCTGGTGGTCATCGTCGCCATCGTCACGCAACCGAGACCCAGCACCATGGGAACAACCGCGGTTCCGTTGAGCCCCATGGCCTTGAAGATCCGGTTGGTGAGTACGGCCAATCTGGGGAGGTAGCCGGAGTCCTCGAGCAGGCCGAAGGCGAAGAAGAAGGTGGCGACGATCGGCAATATCAGAGCGAGGGCGTAGGTCATGCCCATGGTCCAGACGCCGTACTCGCCAACGAAGAAATCTCTCAGCCAGTCCCAAGCCGTTATGCGGTCGGCGGCATCAATCAGCCATGGGTTGATGATCTCGCCGAACAGCGATTCCTCGAGCCAGCCGACCAGTGTGCCGGCACCGAATACCCCCACGAACCAGTACAAGGCATAGAGAACTGCGGCCAAGACCGGGAGACCCCAGATCGGATGGGTGGTCAGGCGGGCAATCCATTGCTTGCGTTCGGAAGCCCTGGTCGAAGGTTCGGAGCCGTGCTCTTTCAACAGACCGTCCACAGCAACGAAGCGGGCCTCGAGGATCGCTGATGACAGGGGACGACCGAGAGCCTCCGCCGCCTTCGTCCTGACTCGCACGACTTCGCCGATCTGATGATCGTCGAGTTGCCCGCGTGCCCACTCCTCGACGACCGGATCACCGGACAAGAACAACAAGGCGACCGAACGACTGCTGAGAGTTGCCGCCGGCAGCAAGCCGCCGAGTTCACGAACGGCTTCTTCGACCGCCTCCGGATACTCGATGTCGACCGTGGCCGTCTGCGGACCGGCAAGCGCCTGCTCCAGGGCTTCGATACCCTCCCCGCGCACCGCGGTGGTGGTTACGACCTGGATACCCAATGCGCGCGCCAGCGAGTCGGAGTCGACGGAAATACCGCGCTCGTCGGCCTCGTCCGCCATGTTCAGCGCCAGCGACATGGGAAGGCCCATCTCCGCCAGCTGCACCGATAGCAGCAGGGTACGCCGCAGGTTCTTGGCGTCGCCCACTTGCAGCACACCTACGGGTGTTTCTTCGAGGAGAACGCGCACAGTTGCCTGCTCATCTTCTGAACGCGATGGGAAGGAGAGGATCCCGGGCGAATCGACGAAAGAGTCGTCGAGACGCCTTCCAGCGGCCCGGACGATCTCAACCGTGGTTCCCGGATAGTTGGCAGCGATGACACGATGACCGGTCAACGCTTCGAACACTGTGGACTTGCCGACGTTGGGGTGACCAACGAGAACGACAACTCCAGCCTGTCGAGGCGTCTCCCCTGTCATCGGAGTGTGGCAATGTCCTCCCATGACTGAGGCCATGGTCGTTGATCACCCAGGGCCGGCCATAGGGTCCGAAGGTCCGCCACCAGGGGCAATGGGCCCGTGGTCCCGAATGAGCGTCGGAAACAGAGACCGGGCAATCAGGCGCCGATAGTGGGTTCAATCACGCCGCCGCCCGGTTCTTTTCTCAGCAAGAGCCAGATTCCCAACACGGCGAGCCCGGCTTGCGCCATCAACACTGCCGCCGCCAGCCGGCCGATCGCCGTCTTCTCCGCTTCAGACCTCGACTCAATCAGGTCGCGTTGCTGCTCTACGGCTTCGATAGCTGCGGCCGTGGTCGACCGATACTGTTTCAGGAGTTCGACCCCATCAGCCAGCTGTAGCTTGGCAACTCCAACCTCGATGATCAGGTCCCCCGCCTGATCGGCGATACCGCCGAGGCCTTGTCCCACCTCGCGGATCAACTCGGCCTGTTGTCGTACCTGATCGGGAAGGTCATCAATAGATTCGGCCACGCCGGCCAGCGATTCATCGAACGGAACATCGGGGTCGTAGGGAACACCAACGAAGCTGAGCGCGCCCAAGGTTCCATCGATGACGTCGGCCACCTGTATCAGGGCAGGCATCGCATCTTTTAGGGAGTCGATGATGCGGGGAAGATCCTCACCGCTGATTTCGGCCAGCTTATTGAGTCCGTTCTCTGCATCGTCGATGGTGGCAATAGCATCGATTGCAGCATCCTCTACTGAATCAAGGCTCCCGACGAGTTGTTCCACGATGCCCGCCACTATCGCAACGGTGTCATCGGCGGTACGAAGGGCCTGGCTACTAGCTACCAGCGTCTGATCCAGAGCTGATGCCCGGTCATCGACCACGTCACGCAACGATCCGGCAGCAGACAAGGCGGCGATCGACCCGCCGACTACCAGCAGGACCAGAACGACACCGACCACTCGCATCCATCGCATCTGACGATGGTACCCGCCGGAAGCGGACGGCTCCCCCCGCCAACTATCCTCGACCTCGATGCCGGTTCTGACTTCCAAGATCGACAAGCGCGCCGACGATTTCCAATCGAACCGCGCGGCCATGCTGGAGAAACTCACCGAGTTCGAAGATCTGATGGAAACGTCGCGGCAGGGTGGCGGCCCGAAGTACATCGAACGTCACCGCAAACGCGGCAAACTCCTAGCAAGAGAGCGACTCGAGCTGCTCCTCGACCGAGACACACCTTTCCTCGAGCTGTCATCGCTGGCTGGGTGGGGATCGGACTTCCCGCTCGGTGGCAACGCCGTCACCGGAGTCGGAGTGGTCTCTGGGGTCGAGGTTGCGATCAGCGCTCACGACCCGACCAGCCGTGCCGGTTCATCGAATCCGATCTCTCTGGCGAAGACCCTGCGGCTCCAGGACATCGCGCGGCAGAATCGGCTGCCGCTCATCAACTTGGTGGAGTCGGGTGGCGCCGACCTGCCGACCCAGGCAGACGTGTTTCTCACAGGGGGCAAGTGGTTCCGCAATCTGACTCAGATGTCGAAGCTTGGAATCCCTACGATCTCATTGGTTTTCGGCAACTCGACCGCCGGAGGCGCCTATGTCCCGGGTATGTCGGACTACGCGGTCATGGTGAAGGAGCGTGCAAAGGTCTTCCTCGGCGGACCACCGCTCGTGAAGATGGCCACGGGCGAGGAATCTACAGATGAGGAACTCGGCGGTGCCGAGATGCATTCGCGGATCTCAGGGCTGTCCGACTACCTGGCCGCCGACGAACACGATGCTCTACGAATTGGCAGAGAGATCGTTCGCCATCTCAACTGGCGCAAGCTGGGCTACGGCGCCAATCAGTCACCGGATGAACCGCTGTACGACTCGGAGGATCTCCTTGGGATCATCTCGGCCGACTTGAAGGTACCGTTCGACATGCGCGAGGTGCTGGCACGCGTTCTCGACGGGTCCCGCTTCGATGAGTACAAGTATGCCTACGGCACCTCACTCGTCACCGGATGGGGATCGATACATGGCTTCCCAGTTGGAGTCATCGCCAATCAGCGCGGAGTCCTCTTCAGCGAGGAGGCCAAGAAGGCCACGGAGTTCATTCAACTCTGCAATCGCTACGACACGCCGATCGTCTTCATCCACAACACCACGGGCTACATGGTCGGCAAGGAGTATGAACAGGGCGGGATGATCAAGGACGGCGCCAAGATGGTGAACGCGGTCGCCAACAGCGAAGTCCCGCACATCTCCCTCATGGCCGGATCCTCATATGGAGCAGGCAACTACGGGATGTCCGGGCGTTC
>JBLYYS010000155.1:0-20977 GCA_048550235.1 Acidimicrobiia bacterium
GATGGATTGGCCACGATCGGCGGAGACTACTCCTGGGGTAGCAAGTAGACCTTTCCGCACTGCTTCGAGACACCCAACTCGAAAGCCTCCTGCGCTCGAGACATCGGGAACGTGTGGGTCACCATTGCGTCGATGTGTTGTTGCACCGTCGGGTTGAGCAGCATCCTCACCATGGCATCGCGGTCCCGCGCACGGACATCGTGACCGCCGGTCCAGTTGATGTGGCGGTCTTGGATCTGCGTGAGGGAGTTGAGGGGGTAGGTCTCACCACCCGGCACGAAGCCTTCTTCGAATAGCCCGCCGTATCTGCGCAAGCCGGCGAGGGAAGCATCGATGTACATCTTCGCCCCCGAACACTCGAAGGCAACGTCGGCGCCTTGTCGATCGCCGGTGATCTCGTGGAGTTGCTCGAGCCAATTCGGATCTTCGGGATTGAGGACATAGTCGGCACCGCAGCGGCGAGCCAGGTCCATCCGGTATTCGTTGCGACCGAGCGCAACAACGGTGGCGTTGCGGTAGGCGGCGTTGATGATGGCTCCAAGTCCCATGAACCCGATTCCGGCAACCAACACCACGTCGCCGGCCTTGACGTTCATCTCCTCGGCAAAGCTGTAGTTGGCGCCTACGGAGCAATTGCCGGCCGCCGCATGATGGAACGACAGTTCATCCGGGATGCGGAGCATCATCCGCTCTGGGGCGATCCGGTATCTGACCATGGCGAACCCGCCCGACTCCGAACCCGTCGCCTTCTCGATTCCAAGCAAACCACCAGCGACATCTTGGGGTGCCATCCCGTCCTCGTATCCTTCATAGGGAATCGACAGACAATGGGTGGGGGAGAGGCCCTGGATACACACGAAACAATGGCCGCATGGGTTGCCCTGGAAGACCAGAACTCGGTCTCCAACTGCGAACTTGCTGCCTTCCGTCACCTCGACGACGGTTCCTACTCCTTCGTGGCCGAGCAGACCGGGGCCGTCGTGCCATTCGAATCGGTGACTCTTGAACACCGCCGCTTCGTTGCAGACGGGGGCAATTGCGACTTCCACCAGCGCATAGCCGGGAACGATCTTCGGATAGGGTCGCTCGGCCAGTTCGGCCTTGCCGGGCTCCGGAATGGTCAGGATCGTGTTGACGCGTTCTGCCACGACTACCTCCTCGAGAGGAGTCAGACTATCAGAATCCACTGGCGAACGTATTGAATCTGTGCGGAATCTTTTGCATTTCTGGCCCAATGCAACGGATTTCGTACTATATTGATGGGATCGACATGTGATCGATTGAACCGGCGAGTTAGCCGAGCCCAAATCAGAGGAAGTGAGCAATCGTGGCCTCCTATCGCATCGCAGTAATCCCGGGAGATGGTGTCGGCACTGAAGTGTCAACCGAGGCGACTCGAGTCCTAGATGCCACAGCCGATGTCTACGGTTTTTCCGCCGAAACTGAATGGTTCGATTGGAGTTGCGACCGCTACCTGGAGCAGGGCGAGATGATGCCGGACTCCGCACTCGACACGTTGAAGGAGTTCGACGCGATCTACCTGGGTTGTATCGGGGATGCCAACAAGGTTCCCGACCACATCTCATTGCAGATGCTGCTGGACCTGCGCACCGGCTTCGACCAGTACGTCAACCTTCGTCCGATCAAGCTCTACCCGGGCGTCCCCACGCCGGTGAATACAGCCAACGCCGACAATCTCGACATGGTCGTGGTGAGGGAGAACACCGAAGGCGAGTACTCGCGCATGGGCGGAATCTTCAAACAGGGAACCCCCGACGCCGTCGCCCTGCAGACCGGTGTGTTCACCTACAAGGGAACCGAACGGGTGATCCGTTACGCATTCGATCTCGCCAAAACGAGAGGCAAGCTCGATGGTGGCAAGGTCGGACGGGTGACGAACTGCACCAAATCCAATGCTCTGAACTACTCGATGGTGTTCTGGGACTCGGTCTACGACGAAGTCGCCGCCGACTTCCCGGAGATAGAGACCGACATGGCGCTCGTCGATGCACTCACAATGTGGTTCGTGAAGAATCCGGACTACTTCGACGTCGTCGTCGCCTCCAACCTCTTCGGTGACATCATCACCGATCTTGGGGCGATGCTTCAGGGCGGGATGGGTTTTGCCGCCGGAGGCAACATCAATCCTGAAAAGGTCTACCCATCGATGTTCGAGCCGATCCACGGCTCGGCTCCCAAGTACACCGGCAAGGCACGTGTCAATCCGATTGCCTCGATCGAAGCGACCCGAATGATGCTCGGTCACCTCGGGGAGTCGGAGGCAGCGGATGGCATCGAACGAGCCGTAGCGGCCACCCTCGCAGCCGGCGAGTTCCGCACGGCCGACATCGGCGGAACCAGTCGCACCGACGAAGTCGGGATTGAGGTAACGAGGCGTATCAAACAAGAGGATTGATGAGCGCGCTCGTCGCGCATCGACGGGTGGACTCGGCGTATTGGAGGAAGAGATGCCGGACCGATCATCTGAGAACATCGCAGACCGCGCAACCGACGCCATTCTGGGAGCCAATCTCCTGGCTCGCTACGAACCGTCCAAGTTCCTCCTATCCGGAGCCCGGATCGCCGTCCGCAGCGCTACCCGGCCGCGCCTGCTGGCGAAACACGGCCTCAATCTGACGGCGAAGCTGGCCACCATCGCCGCCGGCAAATCGAACATCGATCTATCGGCCGACCGCCGCTTCAATGACCCAGCCTGGGAAGGAAACCCGGTCTTCAGGCGGCTCGGACAGACCTACTCCGCCGTCGCCGAGTCAACCCGTGCGTTGATGAGCGAAGTTCCTCTCGATCCCGCAGAACGAGCACGGGTGGACTTCGCGGCAGAAATGGCACTGAGCGCCATGGCCCCCACCAACTTTCTAGCCACCAATCCAGCCGCCCTGAAAAAGGCATTCGATACCGGTGGTCGCAGCCTGGCCCGTGGTGCGAAGCACGCGCTGGAAGATCTGATCTCGAACGGTGGAATGCCGTCCATGGTGGATAGCAGTGGG
This sequence comes from Acidimicrobiia bacterium, assembly GCA_048550235.1. Classification (GTDB taxonomy): domain Bacteria; phylum Actinomycetota; class Acidimicrobiia; order Spongiisociales; family JAHEDJ01; genus JAHEDJ01. The sequence goes on from JBLYYS010000155.1 coordinate 3,009, forward strand.
TTCAAGATCGGTGAGAACATCGTCACCACACCGGGTTCGGTGGTTCACCGCACCGACGTGCTGGAACTCATCCAGTACCGGCCGACCACATCTTCGGTTCGCCAACTGCCGCTCATCATCGTTCCTCCTCAGATCAACAAGTACTACTTCCTGGATCTGACGCACGATCGGAGCATGGTGCAGTATGCATTAGCGCGAGGCGTTCAGGTGTTCATGATCAGTTGGAAGAACCCCGGGCCAAAACAGCGCGATTGGGACCTCGACCGCTACGTCAAAGAGGTCATCGCCGCCATGGATGTCGTGGCGGAGATCACTCGAATCGAGCGGGTCAACCTACTCGGAACCTGCGCCGGTGGTCTCACGGCCGCCGCCACACTCGGTCACCTGAGCGAAGTTGGAGACGATCGCATCGCTTCTGCCACGTTCCTCGTTACCGGCTTCGATCTGTCCCGACCGTCGTTGGTGCGGACGGTGGCGGGTGAGGATGTGGTGGCGGCGGCCATCCGCCGCTCTCAGCGCAAGGGTGTCCTCAAGGGCAAGGAGTTGGCCAAGGTATTTGCCTGGCTGCGGCCCGACGACCTCGTGTGGAATTACTGGGTCAACAACTACCTGCTGGGCAACGATCCCGCTGCCTTCGACATCCTCGCCTGGAACAACGACTACACCAACATGCCGGCTGGGCTACATCACGACTATCTGACGATGTGGACCGACAACTCGCTGATGGGGTCCGACCTGCTGACGGTGGCCGGGACTCCGATCGACCTCGAACGCATCACCACGGATGTGTACGTCATGGGCGCATCGACCGATCACATCATTCCCTGGCAGTCGTGTTACAACGGTGCCAGGAGATTCGGCGGTGACACGAAGTTCGTGCGGTCCAACAGCGGGCATATTCAGGCGCAGGTCAATCCGCCCGGCAACCCCAAGGCGTCGTACTCGGTCGGCGAAGACCTCCCGGAGAACCCCGACGAGTGGCTCGAAGGGAGCGAGCGAATTGCGGGGACATGGTGGGATCACTGGGTCGACTGGCTCGGAGCTCGGTCCGGCCGCAAGGTTCGTCCGCGGTCGCGATTGGGCAGCGCCACCTACCCGCCTCTCGAGGACGCCCCCGGAACCTACGTGTTGGAACCGGCGCCATGAACGGGGTCGCAAATGCCTGACCTAACCGGCAAAGTCGCGATTGTGACCGGGGCAGGTCGTCCCCGAGGAATCGGTCGGGCCGCGGCAATAGCGCTGGCCAGGGCGGGAGCCAATGTCGTCGTGACGGACCTGGCTGCGCCCGGACCGAAGGTCGCCGGTCTGGCGACCGTGGCAGAAGACGCGTCCGGCCTCCAGGACGCCGTCGTCGAAATCGAGTCGCTGGGGAGGAAAGGCTTTCCTATCTCGTGTGACATCACTGATGAGCAGAGCGTGCACGAACTGGTGGACGCGGCCGTTGCGGAGTTCGGGAGGATCGACGTCCTATTCAATAACGCCGGTACTCCGGTCGGGGTCAAGCCCTTTCTGCAGCTGAGCAACGACGATTGGGCGACCTCATGGGAGGTCAACGTGATGGGCATCGTCTTCATGTGTCGAGCTGTGATTCCCGTCATGCAACGCAATGGGGGAGGCTCGATCATCAACAACTCATCGGCCTCCGGCTTGCGGGCCCTTCCCGACTACTCCGCCTACACCGCCACCAAACACGCAGTGATCGGCTTGTCGAAAACGTTGGCTCTCGAGTACGGACGCGACGGAATCAGGGTCAACGCCATTTGCCCTGGTGACATCGACACCGACATGACCGATGTGGGGATGGCGCTTGCGGTCGAATTCATGGGTGTCGATCCGAAAGCGCAAGAGTCTCTGGCGCCGTTGGACGCGATAGCGTTGGGCAGGCGCGGGACAGCCGACGAGATTGGGCGAGTAGTGACCTGGCTCGCATCCGACGAGGCGTCCTATGTGACAGGTTCGGCTCAGCTCATCGACGGCGGCTTGCTGGAGGGAATGTGACCGTCGCCGAATCTGCTGGACTTGGTCCAAGGCTTGATGTTGGTGGTCTGACGATCAACTTCGAAGACGTTGGCGACGGGCCCCCTGTGCTGGTTCTCAATGGTCTTGGAGCCAGCAGCGACATGTTGGCGGGCTTCCGCCGCTCCCTTGCCCGGAAGCGGCGGGTGATCACGTTTGACGTCCCCGGGGTAGGCGAGTCGGAGCCCTGGCGACGGCCGGCGACGATGGTCGACTACGTGGATCTGACTCTCGAGGTGATGGACCATCTCGAACTCCAGCGGGTCGACCTCACCGGCTACTCGTGGGGCGGTGTGCTCGCACAGGCACTCGCGATTCACCGTCCGCAGAGGTTTGACCATCTCGTCCTGATCAGCACCGGAACCGGGGCTACCACAATTCCCGGTCACCCGATCGTTCCGTTCATCCTGACTAACCATGCACGGTATGTCTCCCCGCGTCTACTCAGGCTTGCGGCTCCGATGATGTACGGCGGTGACATCCGGAGGCCGAAGAATGGTGGCCCGCGTCTTGAAGGGCTCTGGACGGCTCATCCGCCAACGCCGCGCGGCTACCTCGGCCAGTTGACCGCCCTTTGGGGATACACGAGCTTGCCGTCGCTGCGCGCTATTCCCCATCCGACCCTACTTCTCACCGGGACTGACGATCCGATCGCCCACCATCTCAACACGCGTCTCATGGGGCGGATGATCCGCAACTCGACGGTCGAGATCATCCCGGAGGCGGGACACCTGGTTCCCGTGACTCGCCCCGAGCAGACCGCTTCGCGCGTAGAGAGATTCCTGAGTGGAGCGAATAGCGAGGGAGAAGACACTTGATCGACTTCGGCTTGGAAGGGAAGACCGCGGTTGTAACCGGTGGTACGGCTGGAATCGGGAAAGCGGTCGCGGCCCGGTTTGTGGCGGCCGACGCTCGAGTGGCGGTTGTCGGGCGCCGCCCTGATGGCGAGTCGGTGGCTACGTCAATTGGGGCGAGGTTCTTGCGCGCGGATATCACTCGAATCGAACAGGTAGCTGCGCTGTTCCAAAGTGCCGAAGACGAGTTCGGACGGCTGGATGCAGTAGTCCTCAACGCGGGAATCGATCCAGGCCAGTCGACCATTGCTGATACCGATCCGGCAGCATTCGAGCGGAGCCTCGACGTCAACCTGCGCCATGTGTTTTGGGGTCTCAAGTACGCACCGCTTCACATGTCCGACGGAGGTTCGATCATTGTCACCTCATCAACTGTGGCGGCGACGAAGGTCCCGACCATCGGCCACTACGCGGCGGCGAAGGAAGCAGCGGTCTCTCTGGCCAAGACGGCTGCGCTCGAGTTGGGGGAGCGAGGCATACGCGTCAATGCCGTTCTACCCGGAACGACCCTCTCGGAAATGACTCCTCCCGACCACTGGGAGATCGAAGTGATGAAGACGATGCTGCCCCTGGGTCGCCATGCCGTCGCCGAGGAGGACATCGTCGGGCTCTATCAGTTCCTGGCTTCCGATGCCTCCCGATACCTCACCGGCCAGGCGATCGCTGTAGACGGCGGGATGACGGCCGGGTTGAGCTACGGCCTGCTGAGGGGTGTCGGGGCACCGATGTGAGGGGAGCGAAGCTCGCACCAGGTCTGCAGATCTAGCGGTTCGCTAGAACCCGGCTGCTGCCCGGATCGACTCGATGCTGTCCACATTCTTGAGGAGTGATCTGACAGCAAGCGTTGCCAGTTCGACGCCCTGCGCCTGCGGATCATCGGCGGGTGACCCGCGGTGTTCTTCGAGGGTTCCCATGATGATTGAGGTCATCGCTTCCTGAGCGAACTTCGGGGAAACGCTCATGAAGTCGCCGTCGTCGATCGCCTCCTGAATCATGTCGAGCCTGAATGCCCGAAGGAAGACCAGCTTCTCGTGCCAGGGCGCAAACTCTGGTCGCGTGATCACGTCTTTACGGTCAATCCCCATCAGGTCGTAGGGCGAGGACAGAACCCAGGCGAGGTCCTTGGCGATGTATCGGAAGAAACGCACGACCGCTATGTCGGCGCTGGCTGCTTCGACCTGTGCCAACTCGTAGGCGGTCGAGAGGTCGTGATCGAGGAGCGCCTGCAGAGCTTTCTCAGGGGTGGGGAAGATCGCAGTCGCCTCGGAGAGCGCGACACCGGACTTGTCCGCAATATCCTCGATTGTCGTGGCGTCGTAACCCTTGGAGGCGAACAACTGCGAAGCGGCCCGCAAGACACGAACGACGGTCAACGACTTCTGAGCGTCTGGAGAGGTCATGTTTCTACCCTTTCGTCGACCGCCGGGTCGGGCCTGATGGTGAGAACGGCACAAGGGGCACCCATCAAGACTTCGTGGGCCGTGCTACCAAGGATGAGCTTGCCGACGAGGGAACGTTGGCGTAGCCCCAATACGATGAGGTCTGCATTCTCGGCAACGGCCAGATCGATTAGGTCTTTTGACGGCGTGTTCCCGAGCACATGTTCGGCTAGTCGATATCGAATGCCCTCGGATTCCAGCCGTTCGGCGATAGCGTCCCCTGCCGCCCACATTGCGACGACCTCGTCTTCCCGCTCGCCGTCTCCGCCTCGTGATGAGTTGATAATGAGTAACTCGGCGTCGAGCAATCTGGCGGCATCTATGCCCGCGCTGACCGCGGCTTCTCCCTCTGGCGACCTGACATAGCCAACAATCACTTTGGTCATATCAGTGGCTGCTCCTCTTCGAGGGTCTCGCCCCCGAGATAGGTGGCGTCGAGCAGGTCTCGGTCCCGGATCAGCTCGGCTGCGGTCCCCTGCATCACGAGATCGCCGTGATTGAGCACATAGCCGCGATCGGACTGGGCGAGTGCGAGGTCGGCGTGCTGCTCGACCAGGAGTACGCCGGCGCCGGTGCCGTCTGCGATCTTGCGGACGATCGGCATGAGTTCCTCGTAGATAACGGGGGCGAGACCGAGGCTCATCTCATCGATCATCAAGAAGTCGGGCTCGGAGAGAATCGCTCTCCCGATGGCCAACATCTGCTGTTCGCCACCGGACAGCAGGCCGGCTCGCCTCTTGAGGAGAGGCTTCAACGCCGGGAAGAACTCCAGAGCCGGCGTGACGTCGATCCTGCTGCCCCGCTTCGCCAGGTGAAGGTTTTCCTCCACCGTCAGCTGAAACAGAATGCCTCGGTTCTCGGGAACATGACTCACTCCCCACCGGGCGACGAGATGCGCTTGCCGGAGCTTTGGTACGGGGTGGCCTAGGACCGTGATTGATCCCGCCAGAATCTCAACCATTCCCGACACCGCCATGAGCGTCGTGGTTTTGCCGGCACCGTTCGGCCCGAGGAATGCCACGACCTCGCCCGGCGCCACGTAGAGGTCGAGGTCGCGAACTACTGCAACGCCGTCGTAGCCGGCATGAAGACCCTGGATATCGAGTACTTTGTCGGTCATTCTTCTCCTCCAGACCCGCCCAGGTACGCAGCGATAACACGCTCGTCTTTGCGGATTTCCGCGGGAGTCCCCGACGCAATGAGCTTCCCAAACTCGAGAACATGGATGCGGTCGGACACCGACAACACGAGGCCCATGTCGTGATCGACCATGAGTATCGGAGTTCCGGACTCGACTATCCGCCGCAGTTGCAGGCCGAGCCATACCGTCTCTTGCCGGTCGAGACCAGCGGCCGGTTCGTCGAGCAGTAGAAGCTTGGCGTCGGCTACCAACGCCCTGCCCACCCCAACTAGCTTGCGCTGCCCCTGTGACAGCTCGCTCGGGCTCCGCTCGGCGACATCTTTCAGGTTGAGAAGCTCGAGTGTGCTCTCGATCCGGTCGTCGATGTCGGAACCCTTGAAGTAGTCGACTAGCGCTCGCATCGGGGTGAGCCGGCTGCTTGCCACATCGAGGTTGGCTCGGACGCTGATGTCGTCGAACAGCTCGAGCATCTGCCAGGTGCGGCAGAGGCCTCGATGCGCCAACTTGTGGGGGGCCAGACCCATGACGTCCTCACCGTCGAACTGAGCACTTCCGGTTGCGTTCTTAGGCAGGAAGCCGGTTATCGCGTCGATGAAGGTGGTCTTGCCTGCGCCATTGGGGCCGATCAGCCCGGTCAGTTCTCCGGGGCGGCAATCCAGATCGACGTTGTCAACGGCCAGCAACCCGCCGAATCGCACCGACAGCCCTGTGGTTTGAAGGGTGGCGTCGCTCATGCTGCTACCCCCTCAACTAGATCCGTCGTGTCCCCGGAATCGCGTCGCAATCGATTGACGAGGCGATAGAACTGGTTGCGCTGGAATCCGTCGATTCCTTCGTTGTTGTAGACCGCTGTCAGCACAAGGAAGAACCCAGCGACGTAGGCCGTGTACTCCTGCACATTGAGGTTGAACCACTCTTCGGTTATGACGATGCCGATGCCTTCAGCAAACAGCGTTCCTGCCATAACGGCGCCTCCCACTGTGCTGATTCCGCCGAGATAGGCGAAGGCCAAGACCGATAGGGAAACGAAGATTCCGAAGGAATCCGACGTGAACTGTCCGAGTTTGAAGGCTGTGAAGGCTCCGGCGGTGCCTGCCAGTGCAGAGCTTATGGCAAACGCGGACATCTTGACTCCGGCCACACTCACTCCGGCCGCCGCCGCGGCCCTCTCATTCGAGCGTACCGCGAGCATTTGTTGACCGAGGCGACTCCGACGAAGCCGCATCACGCTGACTGCCGCTATCACTGTGACGACAATCAGGAGTAGGCCGAAACCCGGAGAAGGGATCTTTCCGTCACCGATTGGGAAGGACGAGTTGGGTCCCAACTCGAATCCGAATAGAGAGGGAGGATCCGTGTTGCGTGTGTCGGCACTACCGAACCAGCCTTCGTGTTTGAACAAGAACTCCTGAATCGCCAATCCGGACGCGAGCGTGATGATGGCGAGAGAAGCTCCTCGGGTTCTCAGTGCCGGGAGAGAGACCACCGATCCAATGACCGTTCCCGCCAGAATCGCCAGCAGGAGCGCAAGCAGAAACGGCATTCCCGCATCGGTCCCGAAAGAGGCGACCGCATAAGCCCCAAGGCCTGCAACTCCCATCTGCATCAGCGAGATCTGACCCACATAGCCGGTGACGACCACCAACGAGAGAGCGAGGAGTACACCAACCATCGTGTTGTTCATTCCCGATCGGAATCGGAATGGCGCAAACAGGATGATCAAGACTGATATCGATACCAGCACCGTGTAGGCCGTCACTTTGGCCCGGGTCAACTGCGGTACGTATGCCTCCGGAAGCCGCCCAGCAGTGATCGCCCCCCGGGAGGGGAGAGCCTCGCCGCGGAGGATCATCGCCAGTGCGATGACGACAAAGGGGAGGGCCTGCGGGATGTTGAGGTCGGGTACCCACTCGGAGCGTTGCTCGAGCAGGAACAGGACGCTCTGGGTTACACCGATACCGACACCGGCGACGGCCGCGATGACGAAAGAAGACATCCGTCCGAGCAATGCGGCACCCAACGCCGGGATGATGAACAGGGTCAACTGGTTGGGTGTCAATCCGATGATCGGTGAGGCGAGGATGCCGATCAACCCGGCGAGAACGGAGGCGAGTACCCAGCTGATGACTGCCTGTCCGTCGGCGTTGACACCGAGCAAGGTGGCGAATCTCTCATTCTCGGCTGCTGCTCTCGTTGCCACCCCGAAGCGGGAGTATCGGAACAGCATCCAGAGGCCGAGCGTCAGCAGGATCACGAGGAAGAGCAGCAAGTAGCGGTCGATCGGCAGTGTGGCGCCGAACCAGCTGACGGTGTTGTCGGGGAGGATTCGGTCGGCTTGCTTGGCCCGACTGCCGTAACGGATGACGATCGCTCCTTGCAGGAGAATCATGATGCCAACCGACGCAACGACCTTCGCCAGTGTGGGCGCATATCGCAGCAGACGAAAGACTGCATAGTGGGCGGCGAGGCCGAGAAGGGCGGCGACGCCAAGTGCCAGCAGTAGCGCCGGGAATGTGCCTACCGAGTCACCGAAACTGATGAAGGTCGGCAGGTCGAAGATCTCTATTCCGAACAATCCCTCGATCGGGGCAACTGGGTTGGGGAGTGGAGGGATCGGGATATCACCGTCGGTTCGGAGTGAGTTGTAGGTGTAGGCGCTGTAGGCGGCGATGGCACCGTGGCCGAAATTGATCACGCCCGAGGCGCGATAGGCCACGACGAGGCCCAGGGCGATGGCGGCAATGACTGCTCCGGTTCCAAAGCCGAGGATCGCAAACTCTAGATAGCGCATTTGGCCTCCCGGTGGAAGTGGGTGCCGGACGTCCGGCACCCACTTGCGAATCTACTCAGCCCTCGAGCAGGAACGAGAGCTGCGTAACGTCGATGTCTACGAGCGTTTCTGGAGCTGCCTTATCGCCGTCCATGCGGACGATCGTCGCCGTTCGGAGACATGCGCCGACAAAGGGATCCGGTCCCGGGCAAGAGACTGCCGGGTAGGCAGGCAGATCATCGGAGCTATAGCCGTTGAGTGCGGCAGCAATCGACTCACTTGTTGCGTCGGCGGCGCCGGCTTCAGCCAGGACTTCCGCAGCGACGATCACATTGGCTACAGACCAGCAACCGAAGCTGGAGTTCAGGGTTGCGTCGCCGCCGCCGTAGTTGTTGACGATATCGGCGAACGTGGAATCGGATCGCAGATCGGGGGCCACCGGAGCCTCACAGACCGAAATGGCGTACCAACCATCCAGCGATCCGCTGCTGATCACATCTGTAGTCATGCACGTATCGGCTGCAACGACCGGGATGGTCAGGCCGATGCTGTTGGCGGCGTCGGCGATCGGTACACACTGAGATGCATCCGCAACCGCGATCAGGACGTCTGCACCCTGGTCGGCAGCAGCTGTCACCGGTCCGGTCGGGTCGCCTTCGAGAGGAACGGTGACCGCATTGTCTGCCGGCGCGATGCCGAAGACACCGCCCAGCGCGTCGACCAGTGGAACGACGATCTCGGTATAGAAAGGATCATCCGGTACCAGCAAGGTGTACGTCGATGCCCCCAGATTGTCTGCGGAGAACTTCAGGAGTCCGGCCGCCAGTACGACGGCACCGGGATCAAAGGCCCAAACACCTTCTGTGATGATGTCGGGAATGTCGTTCGACAGCGATAGGACCGGCTTGCCGACCCCGGTCAGGATCTCGTTGCCGGCGGGAGAGTTCAGTGTCCCCATGAGGACGAGCTTGATTTCGTCGTCATTGGCGAACTCTTGGGCACAGCCCACAGTCGATTCGGGCGTATCGCCGACCGTGCAGACGACGACTTCGATTGGTGCTCCGGCGACTCCGTCGAGCTCCTGATTGACATAGGCTTCGCCTGCTTGGGCGGCAATCGAGATCTCTGGGAAGGCGATCAGTTCTTCTTCTTGAGCGATCAGACCGATCTTCACCGGATCACCGGTTGCACCGCTATCTGGAGCAGCCGTGGCGTCGGTGCCGCCGTCCGTCGTATCTGTGTCGCCGCCGTCGCTGCTGCAGGCGGTGGCGACGATGGCGAGCGCCACGAGAGCGATCAGCCAGCGAAGTCTCGTGTTTACCTTCATCGGTTTCTCTCCTCCGTCAACCCGCATTTTCGGGTGATATGTCGAATCATAGGCTAGAAATCCACAGGTTGCGAGTGATTTCTCTAAGTTTTTCTGTGAAATATCAGAATTATCCAAACATTTCCGCATCGTGTGTATAGTCTCGCCTGTGTTCTTGATCATCCGGAACCCATCTACGGCGCAACCGCCATGGAGTTAGGCGCACTTGCTCTCGGCCTCCTGGCTGCCTTCGCTTTGGGGATCGCAGACTTCAGTGGTGGCGCAGCGGCGCGATCAAGTGAGCCCGGCGCGGTGGCGGCGTGGACCTGGGGAACTGTGGGAGTAGCAGGCCTGGTCATAGCTCCCCTGGGAGTGGAACCATTTCGGCCGGCAGTGATCTGGTGGGGGCTACTGGGTGGGGTGCTGGCTGCCGTCGGTACCACAGCCCTTTTCTATGGCCTGGCCAATGGGAGGATTGCGGTCGTTGCGCCTCTGTCGGCTGTCACAGGGGCATCTGTTCCGGTGTTGATCGATGCCATGGGCGGCTCGTCATTCAGCACGGTAGTTCTGGGTGGAATCGTGCTGGCCCTTGTCGGGGTAGTCCTGACAACCTGGAGCAAAGGGGACGCAGGTGGTAGCACGGCTTTGAGCGTGACAACCGGCCTGGTCGCCGGCGTTGCTCTCGCACTGCTGTTCGTGGTCACCGCCGCCACCCTCGATGACGGCATGTGGGTCATCGGCCCTGTCGGCCTGTCCACCTTTGGAGCTCTGACCATCGCATCGCTGTGGACGCGGCGCCCAATGAGGCTGCGGAATCGGGCGCTCGGATGGACTGCGGTTTCGGCGATTGGAACGACGATTGCCTACACGAGTTTCCTTCTCTCAGCAGCCGCCTCCTCGTTCGGTCTTGCCGCCGTCGTGACTGCGCTGTATCCGGCGATCACGGTACTCGCTGCTGTGATCATTTGGCATGAGCGTCCGGCAATGGTTCAACGGTTTGGGCTTGCGATCATTGTCGCGGCGATAGCCCTACTCGGAGGGGGCTGAACGGTCGATCTGCTGCGACAGGCTTGTCAACCGTTGGAGTTGAGGATCCTATCCCAGGGCCAGTCGAGTTCACCCGGGCGTGCGCCAGCGGCGGCCATCTCCTCGAATCGAGTCCGCAACGTCTCCGAAATCATCAGTTCGTGGGTGAAGATCCAGAATCGACCGTTGGCAATTCCATCAATGGTGATCTGGCCGGCCTCGTCCGGCGACATCCCCCGATTCAGTAGATCGTGTTCCTCAGCGCTCTTGCCCCGATCATCCCCAATTGCTCGCTTGATGATGTCGGTTGCTATCGGCCCCGGACAGAGGACGGATGCTTCGATGGGAGATCCCGTTCGAAGCAACTCCACGTGAAGGCTCTCCATCACCCCGACGGCGGCGAACTTCGATGCGTTGTAGGGAGCGATCTCGGGATCGGCCATTAGACCATTCACCGAAGCAGTGGCGTTGATGTGACCGCTGCCCTGTTTCTCCATCAACGGTAGAAACGCCTCGATGCCATTCACGACACCGTAGAGATTGATATCCAGTACCCGCTTCCATACCTCTCTGGGGATCTCACCAATCGGCAGAGCGACCGGGGAGATACCAGCGTTCAAGCAGGCGAGATCAACGCGCCCATGCTCATCGACGACGGATTCGGCCAGCTGAATCATGCCCTCCGGATTCGACACATCCGCCTGTTTGGCGGATGTCGAGAGGCCCATGGCCTCGAGCGCGGATACCGACTCATCGAGGCGGTCTACATCGATATCTGACAGAACGACCGACATGCCTCGCAAGGCGGCTGCCTTGGCAATGCCGAGACCTAGGCCCCCGGCCGCGCCGGTGATTACGGCTACGCCGCCTTCAGATATCGAAGACATCTCTCCTCCGCTTTGAGTGATCGGTTGAAGTCGCTTCGCCTACGCAGCGGTGAACATCTCTCTCAAATAGACCAAGTTTCCGCTCGGTTCCCTGAACACAGATGTGCGCATACCGGTGCGGGGGTCGACTGTGAGTTCTGAGACCCGCTCGAACCCTGCGGCCACAGCATCGGCGTCGGCTCGGTCGAGATCAACCGCCTGGTAGTTCGCCCCGCTGATGCAGGGGCCGTGTTCGGCCATGAGCGAACGCTCGGCGTCCGACTCGGGGGTGGCCATGATCATGGCGATGTTGCGTTCCGCCGAATACTTCTCATCTGCCAGAAAGACATAGCCCTCGTCTGCGCTCCCCTTGACTGAATGCAAGCCAAGAACTCGCTGGTACCAATCGTTCATTTCCGCCAGGTTCTCGGTGAGTTGGGTCACGCCGAAGAGTTGGAGGCCGGGGATACCGACCGGGCGGAACTCGACATCCGGAGTCTTGAAGTCCCCGATGTAGTCCATGATCTCTATCCAGCGGCCCTCGGGATCGGCGCACACGTAGCCGCGATAGACACCGAATTCCTCATACGGCATACGGGTGGTGCAGCCGTTGCTCATGAGGTAGTCGACCGTCGCCTTGGCATCGGGGACGATCCAGCAGATGTGGTTGATGCCGGAGCCGTGGTCCTTGTGCCACTCCTGCTCGTACTTGAACTGGAAAGGAGGCGACTCCATTTGAATCTGGAATCCAGACCCGGCGGCGAGGAACGTGTAGTCGACGTGACCCTCATCGGTGAGATGGAACTCCTCGCCTCCCCAGTAGTACTGCGGAATGGCGTGGTACCACTTGAGCCAGTTCCACATGTGTTCGCGTGGCTTCTCGTCGTAGATGCAGAGGTGGTGAAGCCAGTAGGCCTGTTCGGACATCTCAGATACTCCTATCAGTCATAGGTGCGATCGGGAAGGGTCTGGAACTCCCAGCCATCGAGATGGGGGAGTTCGGGGCTGATTGGCTCGACGAGTTCGATCACGTTTCCCCACGGGTCACGCCCGTAGGTGAACCAGCCGGCCTCATCGCCTACCGGTTCGCTGTGGAAGCGCATCCCAAGGCCGAGAAGACGTTCGTACTCGCCCTGGATGTCACTGACTTGCAGGCAAAGGTGGTTGATGCCGTGATCGACGACCGGATGATCGGGATCTTGTTCAACCGCCGGCGGGGCGGAGAACTCGAAGAGCTCGACCACGGCGTTGCCGGTCCACAGGTTGACACCCTTTGCGGCTGAACCCTTGGCGCCGATCACGGCATCGGCGACTTCTGAGTCGGTCCACGACTCGTTGAGGATGACTTGGAAGCCAAAGGCTCTGGTGTAGAACTCCACTGCAGCTTCGAGGTCGGGAACGGAGATTCCGAGATGATGCAGACCCTCTATTCCCATTGTCAGCTCCCGCTGAAGATTTCGTCCCAGGGCCACTCGAGGTCAGCCTGAAGGCTGCCATCATTCATCATGTTGTCGTTCTTGGCCCGGATGGTGTCGAACAGGATCTCGTGTGTGAAGATCCAGAACCTGCCGGCGGCAATGGCGTCGATCGTGACACGGCCGGCGTCGTCGGGATTCATGCCCTGATTGAGAAGCCCGTGGACTTCCTCGCGGACTGCCTCGTCATCACCGATGGCTCGCAACATTATGTCGGTAGCGATCGGACCGGGACACAGAACGGATGCCGTCACGTCGGACCCGATCTCCCGCAAGTCCATCAGGACGCTTTCCATGAGTGCAGGCACGGCTGCCTTGGAGGCGTTGTATGGGGCTTGGAACAAGTCGCCCTTGAACGCATTGACCGAGGCGGTGGCGTTCAGATGGCCGAAACCCTGCTCCATCATGACGGGTAGGAAGGCGCTGACACCGTTGATCACACCGTCGACGTTGAGCGCAAAAACCTGCCTCCAATCGTCGAGAGTCAGCTCATGGACTCCCTTCACCAGCGTCTTGCCGGCGTTGTTGCACACGAGGTCGACGCGACCGTACTCATTGGAGGCGTACGCTGCCAGGCTGGCAACGGCTTCGGGATCGGTTACATCGACGACACGACCTACAACCTGATGGCCGTCTCCCTTGAGGGCATCGACGGAGGCTTCCAGTCGGTCTCCATCTAGGTCTGCGGCCACGACTGCCATACCCTTGGCGCCGGCTGCCCGCGCGATACCCCGGCCGAGGCCACCGGCGGCTCCGGTTACAACTGCGACGCCGCCTTCTCCAATGGTCAACATGAGAGCCCTTCTTTCACACGAGTAGCAAGGTTGGTTCTTCGAGTACGTCTACGACTGCGTTGACAACGCCCATTGCATCGACCCCGTCGAGGGCGCGATGATCGAACGTGCCGGAGACCGCCATCATCGGCGCCACAACGATCTGGCCGTTCCGAACGACGGCTTCCTCGTTGGCTCGTCCGAACGACATGATCGCCGTGGTCCCGGCCGGAATGACCTGGGTGGCGTGGCGGCCGCGCAGCGCGCCCAGATTCGAAATGGTGAATGTCTGTCCGCCCATCTCCTCGGGGGCGAGCTTGCGCTCTTTGGCCCGTGCGGTCAGATCGGCGACCCGGTCGATGAGTTCCGGTAGAGCGAGTCGATCGACATTTCTTACTACCGGGACCAGCAGACCGTCGGGCGATCCGACCGCAATGCCGATGTCGTAGAAGTTCCTGACGACGAGGTCGTCGCCTTCGATCGCGGCATTGGCAGAGGGGAACTGCCGGAGTGCAGATATGACGGCTGCCGCCAACAAGGCGTCGATCGGTACTTTGCGGTCCAGTCGGGCGCCGATGGCCTTGCGGGCCGCGATGAGCCGACCGGCGTCGCCGTCGACGTGAGCCGTTATGTGGGGCACCGACTGCCACTGCTCGGTCATATGAGCAGCGATCGTGCGGCGCAACTTGGAGAGGGGTTGTCGGGTGGTGGTGCGGTCGGGGGTGCCGGCGGTCGAACCCCCTACCCCCGCCCCTCCGGGGCGGCGGTACTTTCCCCCCTCCGGGGGGACTATTGCCGCTGCTTCGACATCCGCGCGTGTGATCCGGCCGCCAACGCCGGAGCCGACCAAGGCGGCGAGATCCACACCGCGTTCGCGTGCGAGTCTACGGATCAGCGGCATGGCGGGCGGTCGATGTGTCGGGGCTGCAGTCGGAGAGGCTGGCGGTTGTGCAACCGGTGCAACCTCGGCGCTGACGGACGAGGGGACCGGCGAGGCCGTGACCTCCTCGCCGGCGGCGCCGATCACAACCAGCATCTCGCCGACCTGAACCGATGTTCCTTCGGGCCCGGCGATCTCGAGAACGACGCCGTCGAAGGGAACCGGGATCTCGACAACCGACTTCTCTGTCTCTACTTCGCACAGGACCTGGTCGCTCCCGACCTCTTCGCCAACCTTCACCAGCCAGGTGACGATCTCCGCCTCTTGGAGGCCAGAGCCGATATCGGGGAGGTTGAATTGCTGAGCCATCAGGCCTCCAGCACCCTTCGCACGGCATCCGTTATCGCAGCCGGCGGGAGCTTCGAGAACGCTTCCAGTTTCGCCTGACCCCACACCATGTCGGGGTGGCCGACGCGCACGGGGGGCGTCTCGAGCAAGTATCCCGCCTTCTCGGTGACGGTTGCCACGACTTCTGCGCCAAACCCTCCGATCACGGAAGCTTCGTGGGCGACGACGAGGCGACCCGTCTTGCCGACGCTTTCGAAAACCGTTTCCCGATCCCACGGCTTGAGGGTGCGAAGGTCGATCACCTCGGCGGAGACTCCATCGGCTGCCAGCGTCTCGGCAGCCTGCGCGGCGATGTTGACGGCGTTCCCGTAGGCGACGACCGTGACGTCGGAACCTTCCCGGGCGATCCTCGCCTTCCCTAGTGGAATCGTGAAGTGCTCCACCGGTACTCCCTCGTGCTTGACGAAATAGAGCATGACCGGTTCGAAGAAAACGACCGGATCCTCGGACTCGAGGGCTGCGGCCATCAGACCCTTGGCGTCGGCCGGGTTGGAGGGATAGACGACCTGCAAACCGGGAGTGTGAACGAAGTAGTTCTCGGGGTTATCAGAGTGACCTTCATATCCCTCGTGACCTCCGCCGCCCGGCATCCTGATCACCATCGGCATCGTGATCTTGCCACGGGTCCTCCACCGGTAGCGGGCGGCGTGAAAGACGATGTGGTCGAAGGCCGTGTAGCCGAGGCCGGCGAACTCGAGTTCTGCAATTGGGCGAAGACCAGAGATGGCCATCCCAATCGCACTGCCGAGAATGCCTTGCTCGGACAGGGGTGTGTCGATAACCCGGTCGGCCCCGTACTTCTCGTACATGCCACTGGTGACCCGGAAGACACCACCCTCGACGCCGACATCCTCTCCGAGAATGACCGTCTTGTCGTTGGTTTCGAATCGATAGTCGATAGCGGCTCGGAGAGCGTCGACGAGCGTCATCTTCTCTATGGCGCCGGACGGGGGCTTCTCTGTGAGTATCGGAGTTGCCGGGATCAGAGTCTCGGGTTCGCCGGCAATCCTTTGCGCATCGTGGAGTTGCTCTCCCAGGTGGGCGGGCATGTCGGCGTAGACATGTCGGAATGGGACATCACGGTCTGGGAGTCCTGTTGCTTCGAGTTTCTCGATTCCTGTGGCGACCCGGTCGGCGATGACGGATCGGACTTCCTCTTCGAATCCTTCCTTGATCAGACCCTTCTCTGTCAGGAAAGCCTTCATCCGGATCAGTGGATCCTTGGTGAGCCACTCCGCTTCCTCGTCGCGGGTGCGATAGACCGGGGTGCCGTCGTAGGTGGAGTGGGCCGAGTAGCGGTACATGACTGCTTCTACGAGCGTCGGTCCACCGCCGGACCGGGCTTTCTTGACGGCCGCATCTAGCGCTTGATGGACGGCGAGGATGTCCATGCCGTCTACTCGGACACCTTCGATTCCGTAGGCCGCAGCCTTCTCGGCGATGGTGGCTGATGCGGTCTGCTTCTCAAACGGCGTCGATTGCGCGTACTGATTGTTCTGGCAGAAGAACACCACCGGTGCTTTCCACACTCCTGCGAAGTTCATTCCGGCATGGAAGTCTCCTTCGGAGGTGGCTCCGTCGCCGAACACGACCATCGCCACATCGTCGTTGCCCTGAAGTCGCGATCCGTAGGCAAGGCCTGCTGCGTGAGGAAGGTGGCTGCCAATGGTGGCATTGAGGGGAGTAACCCGGTATTCCGTCGGATCCCAGGTGGAGTCGACCGCATTGAAGAAACAAGCAAGTTCCTGATCGACTGGAATACCTCGGGCCAGCCGGATCGGTTGTTCGCGGTAGGCCGTCACGATCCAGTCTGTGTTTCTGAGCACGAAGGCGGCCGCCGCCGAAGCTTCTTGGCCGGACGACTGGTAGTAGGCAGGCACTCGCCCGGTCCGTTGGAGGTGAAGGACTCGTTCGTCGAACTCCCGCGCGGTGATCATTGCTCCGTAGAGGTCGACCAATCGCTCATCATCGAGGTCGGGATCTGGGCCGACCAGTTGCCCTTGCTCATTGAGGATGCTCAGCACGGGGGACCTCGCTTTGCGAATCAGGAATCGTTAGTTCAATAGCATACTCACAAATGATTGCGTATGTCTAGTAGAATAATGGTAGGGAAATCTTCAAGGATGGCCTTTGTCAAGTGTGCGTTCGTTCGAGCGAAGGAGTCAGGCGATGTCCGGTGATCTGTTCTCAGTGGAGTCCAAGCGGGTGTTGATCACCGGCGGTACTGCAGGGATCGGCAAAGCGGTTGCCGAGCGCTTCGTGGCGGCGGGGGCGCGAGTTGTCGTGGCGGCAAGCAGCCAATCCGGAGTGAACGTGGCTGAAGCCATAGGCGCCGGTTTTGTTGGATTGGATGTCGCTGATGGCGAAGCGTTCTCCGTAGCGCTCGAATCTGCATCTGTTCAGCTGGGCGGGCGACTGGATGTTCTGGTGCTGAACGCCGGAATAGACAAAGAGGTTGGTGTTGCCGGTCATCTCGATCTTGCCAGCTTCCGCCGCGTGCTCGATGTGAACTTGATGGGGGTCGTCTACGGACTTGCGTTCGGTCCCGCACACTTGGAGGAAGGCTCATCGATAATCGTTTCGTCCTCGCCCGCCGGTCGGATATCGATCGCCGGCCTGGGCGCCTATTCAGCATCGAAGGCCGCCGTGGATTCCCTTGTCCGTACGGCCGCGATCGAGCTCGCGCCTCGAAACATCAGGGTCAACGCAGTGCTGCCGGGTGTGGTTGAGACTGCGATGTCGGGAGGTGCCACTGGCGATGGCGCAGCTCTAGCTGTGCTGACGGCAACAAACCGCTTGCGGCAGGCGTGTGAGATTGCGCCGGTCTATCAGTTCCTGGCCAGCGACGCGGCCGTGACTGTGACTGGCGCCACGTTGCAGGCTGATGACGGAATGACCGCCGGACTCTCAACCCATTTGATTGAACGCGCTTTTGGCGAAGGCGGGGTCGCATGACGAGAGAGCGATGCGGAATCAAAGGCTGGATTGGTCCACGACGACAGAATTGGCAGCTAC
>JBLYYS010000156.1:0-3461 GCA_048550235.1 Acidimicrobiia bacterium
CTTTGCGCAGCATCACAGCCGAAATTCGTCATCGTGAGCGCGTGCTGCGGTCTGCCGGTGCCGAGAGTATCGACAAGTATCCGCGATCGGCCCTCGAAGTGTTGCCGCGGCTCGTGGTGGTGGTCGATGAGTTCGCCGCGTTGTCCGCCGATCTGCCTGAGTTCATCCCGGCTCTCATCGATGTGGCGCAACGCGGGCGTTCTCTGGGGATCCATCTGATCCTGGCGACGCAGCGACCGGCAGGAGTTGTCGGTGATGCCATACGGGCGAACACGAACCTCCGTGTGGCGTTGCGAACGCAGACCGGGGCCGAGTCGTCGGACGTCATCGGTGAGCCGGTCGCTGCGCAGTTGCCCCGCCATCGCCCCGGGCGCGGTTACGCGCGTCTGGGACCGGGCGAACTCATCGCTTTTCAGGCGGCAACGGGGAGCCTGGCGATTGAATCGGGCGGATCCGGAGGTGTGTCGGTGGCGGAAGTGAACTTCGGTTGGGAGCCGGTGGAGATGAATCAAGGCGCTCCATCACAGGGAAGCGGAGCCAGCGATCTCGACGCGTTGGTGTCGATGGTCGGGATGGCCGCGGCAGAGGCGGGATTGGCCAATCCCCGGTTGCCCTGGGCGGATCCTCTGCCGGATCAGGTTCGCCTCGGCGACGGCCCGGCGCCTCTTAGGGCGGTCATAGGCATTGCAGACGAACCGGATCGTCAGCGGGTGGTGGACCTCGAGTGGAATCTCGAAGACGGTGGTCTTCTGGCGTTCGGTATGTCCGGGTCGGGAGTCAGCGATGCGCTGGTCGCAGCGTGTTTCGCTCAGGCGACGATGGTTGACCCAGGGTCGTTACACATCTACGGACTGGACGGCGGGGGAGGGTCGCTGAATGCGATGACTGGCTGGCCACACGTTGGTGCCGTCGTGGGCATCTCAGATCGTGAGCGGACGCTCAGATTGGTAAGGCGACTCGATGATCGTCTGACTGCGCGGCAGAGTTGCCGTGCGCATTCTCCGACGATTCTGATAGTCATCGACCGGGTTGAGAGTGCCCTGGCGGCGTTGGATGGCCCGGCGGATTTCGCCGTTCGGGAGGCGTTGATCCGAGTCGTGGGTGAGGGTCCGCAGTTCGGGATCGTCCCGCTGCTCTCTGCCTCCAGGCCGGCTGCGATTCCTGCAGCCCTGGCGGCCGGCATCAGCCATCGGTTCTGTTTCCGGCTGGCGGACCCCTTCGAGTACTCCGCCGTCGGCATCTCGCCGAAGGATGTACCCGATTTGGGGCGCGGACGGGGTTTCGACAGGTCGGGCCGGATGATTCAGGTCGGCGTACCCACTCCGGAGGGACTGACGCGCCTGGCAAGCGTCGAATTCGCTGGGCCGCTTGCGCCTTCGATCGAAGTGCTCCCAAGTCGAGTCCCGATCTCAGGTCTGGTTCCAGGGTCGATCGTTTCCGGATCCGGCTGGTCGCTTCCCGTCGGTCTGGGTGACAGCGATCTCGCTCCGATCGGATTCCAATTGCATCCGGGCGACCATGTTCTTGTCGCAGGACCGCCTCGAAGTGGTCGCACCACAACCCTCGCCTCAATCGGCCGGCTGGCAGCCATGTCTATTCCGGAGGTCGAGATCTTGGCGCTGTCGGGACGAGACTCGGCCCTCGAGCAATCATCCGGCTTGTTCCTCGAAACGGTTGGCGAGTTGATGGAGGCAGTGAGAAAGTCGTCTGGCCCTACTCTGGTTCTCGTCGATGATGCAGAGCGGGTTGCCGACCCGGCCCTGGACGGATTGTTTGATCATCGTGACGATCTGCATGTCATCGCGGCCGGCCGAGCGGACGCTCTTCGCGGCTTGTACCAACACTGGACGAGGCAGGTGCGTCGTTGCCGCCTGGGGGTCTCACTCCAACCGGAACCCGAGCTCGACGGCGACCTGTGGCAGACGCGCTTCCCGCGCCATGGGCCGGCGATCAGGCAACCCGGAAGGGGATACCTTGTGTCGGCCGGGCGGGTCGAGTTGGTGCAGGTCGCCGCTTCCTGATCAGGGGCCGGTACGATGGGTGGCCGATCAAACAGGGAGAGTGTGTGCGCGTCCGAATCGGGATCAGTGACAGCAGGGAGATCGAGGCCGACGTCAAGAGCGAGAAGGCCTTCAAGGCCGAGATCGAGTCTGCCTTTGGGGAAGACTCGGCCAGGATGTTGTGGGTGAAGGACGCCAAGGGTCGCTCGGTCGGCATTCCGGTGGAGAAGATCGCCTATATCGAGATGGAAACTACCGACGATCGCCCCAACGTCGGCTTCACTCCAGACTGACCCCGGACCCGATGTTTCCTGTCAATGCAACCCCCCATTTCTGATACCCAGTATTGACAGGAAACATCAGAACAAACGAAAGGGCCGGCTTTTCGGCCGGCCCTCTGGTTGAGTTTTGAGTTGTTAGCTTGCGCGGCGGCGGCGTTCGGCCAGCCAGCGTTTGCGCAGTCGCCTACGCTCGTCTTCAGCGTATCCGCCCCATACACCCGACTCCTGATTGGACTGAAGAGCGTATTGGAGGCAGTCTTCCTGGACCGAGCATGATCCGCAGATAGTCTTTGCGGCAGCAATCTGATCAAGGGCTAGGCCCGTTGTCCCTATCGGGAAGAACAGTGTGGGATCAGAATCGCGGCACGAGGCGATCTGGCGCCATTCCGTTGCGATTGTTTGAGTGAGCACTTAGGTCTCCTGAGATGATTGTGAGGTTTTTCACAAGTAGCGAGGAAACTGTAACCGCCGCGCGGCCGGTCCACAAGGGGTAATTTTCAGAAATCTCATGAAAGATCAAACAACCAGAAAAACCCAAATCGGCAGCCATCGCGGCCTCTCCGCAGCGTATCCAGACAACACGTTGGCAGGGATCGTCGCGGCATCTCTGGTGGCCGACTTCGTAGAGTTGGACGTTCGTAGGACGGCCGATGGCCAGATGGTTCTGTCCCATGATCCGGCGTTCGGAGACGTCGTCATCAACGACCACAATTGGGATGAACTGCGCGACATAGACCTCGGTTCCGGCCACCACCCGGCCCGCTTCGACCAGGTGCTCGAAGCCTTGCCCGACACCCCGCTTGACATCGAGATCAAGAATTTCCCAGATCAACCGGGTTTTGACCCGGCTGGGGAGTTCGCGATCGAAGTTGCGGGCCTGGCCCGACCGCTCGATGTAGTTACCTCCTTCTTCTGGCCGACTATGGACATCGTCAAGGCGGCTCTTCCGGACGTTCGGACGGGGTTGCTGGTTTTCCAGGGCGGCACCGTCGCGGATGTTGTAGCCGCCGCACTCGAAGGGGGCCATGAAGTAGTCGCTCCGCATTTCAGTCTTCTGGTAGATGATCGAGATCTGATCACCCAAGCGCAGCGGGCCGACCTAGAGGTCATCTCCTGGATGGTCAACGATCCTGAGGTCGCCCGGGCACTGATGGAAGCCGGAATCGATGGGTTGATCACC
>JBLYYS010000157.1:0-4305 GCA_048550235.1 Acidimicrobiia bacterium
CCGCAACAGCGGCAGGTGCGAGCTGCTACGCAACTCGAGCCCGACTCCCATGGGTTCCTCTCCCAGCGACGCTGGGGGAGGTGGCGGCAAGCTGATGCTTGCCGCCGGTGGGGGCCAGCCGGGAACCGCAAAGACCCCCCTCGCCTCGAAGACTCGGCACTCCCCCCGCAAGCGGGAGGAGAACGTGATTCCCGCCACTCGGGACTCCCCTTACGCCAGCGGCAACGCCGCTGCGGTACTCATCCCCCCCAAGGGGGGACTATCTCAAAATCTGTCCTATTCGTCGAGGAAGCCTTCTAGACGCTTGGACCTCGCCGGGTGGCGGAGTTTGGCGAGTGCCTTCGTCTCCAGTTGACGGATCCGTTCCCGGGTCACTTCGAAGTGCCCGCCGACCTCCTCCAAGGTACGCGGCGCGCCTTCGTCGAGGCCGTACCGCATCACCAGGACGGTCCGCTCACGTTCATTCAGATCTTCCAGGGCACGCCCCATGTACTCCTGGAGCAACTTGAAGGCAGCAGCTTCCACGGGGACCACGGCCTCGGTGTCCTCGACAAAGTCGCCCAATGTCGAATCCTCCTCCTCCCCAAGCGGTGTCTCCAGCGAAACAGGGTCCTGGGCGATCTGCCGCAACTCCGTCACCCTTCCCGGGTCCACCTCGAGTTCCGCCGCGATCTCCTCAATCGTCGGTTCACGACCCAACTCCTGCAGCAGCGTGCGCTGAATCTGGGCGAGTTTGTTGATCGTTTCGACCATGTGCACCGGCACCCGGATGGTCCGCGCCTGATCGGCGAGCGAACGTGTAACCGCCTGACGAATCCACCAGGTGGCATAAGTCGAGAACTTGAATCCCTTGCGGTAATCAAACTTCTCGACTGCCCTCATCAAGCCGAGATTGCCCTCTTGAATGAGGTCGAGGAGCGCCATTCCGCGCCCCACGTACCTCTTGGCGATCGAGACAACAAGCCTCAGATTCGACTCGACCAACTGCTTCTGAGCCCGGGTTCCCTGCCGCACTTCCCGGTCGAGGATCGCCCGATCCTCAATGCTGAGTTCTTCGTTGTCCTCCTCGGCTTCGTGGAGATGCAGGCGCGCTTTGACGCCGGCTTCGATCCGCATGGCCAACTCGACCTCTTCCTGAGTGGTGAGCAGGCGATAGCGTCCAATCTCCTGGAGATACATCCGCACCGGATCGGACAACGAGATCCGCTCCTCGTCGGCCAGCGTTGTATCAGAGGTCTGCGGGCCGTCTTCACGAATCCGAACATCTCCGCCCCGAAGCTTGTCGACGACGGCCTCAAAGGCATCTGCCGGAGCTTCGGCGTCTTCGAGCTCTTGCTGCACCTCGCCCATCGTCAGGAAGCCGCGCTGTTGGCCGCGTTTGGTGAGTTCGGCTATTACCTGTTCAACGACTTGTTCCACTATCCGGGTTCCAACTCTCTCTTACGTCGCTCCAACGCTATCAACTGGCGGAGCAGTTTTGAATGGGTCTCCGAACCGGCCGTCTCCAACTCGATTCGGTGCCGAACGTCACCGACCTCTCGTTCGATCCGCCACCGCTGCAGGCGCCGAATCAAAGCCTTGGGATCATCGTCGAGTGGGCGATCCTCCAAGACCACCGCCCGCAGGCTCTCGGCAATCGAATCAGGCAGCAGACCCAGATCGATCACGGTCCCTGCCGGAGTTCCTTCAAGCACCGGGAGGAGGGCCTCGAAGTAAGCCCGGTGCTCGTCGAGAGTGAACAAATCGAGTTCGAGATCGTCGAGGGGCAACCGGCCGTCGTTTCCCAGCATGAGCCGGAGAACCTCGAGTTCAGCTAGCTGCGAACCGGTCAAGGATGCCCGGGAGTAGTCCGTGGATTCGACCCGAGGTTGCGAACGACGATCGCCGCGACTGCCGGCCAACGCCTCACGAACCGAATTCTGCACCGCGGCCAGATCAACGCCGGTCGCCCTGGACACCCGACGGGCGTACTCAGACCGGACGATGTCATCCTCCTGACGAGCGATCAGCGCAGCCGTGGAGCGAACTGCCCGTGCTCGTCCCTCGGCCTCATTCACATTGTGTCGTTCGAGTTCACGATCAATGCGGAACTCGAGCAGGGGTCGAGATTCCTCCACAGCTTGGCGCAGTTCATCGAGTCGACCCGACTGCACCAGATCGGCGGGATCCGCACCTTGTGGCATCAACGCCACCCGAACGTCGAGATCCAAATCGGCAGGAGTCGAGAGCTCATCGCCGCGTAGTGCCGCTCCTACCCCGGCCTCGTCGGCGTCGAAAGCCAGAACGATCCGCTCTGAGAAGCGGCGGAGCAGATCGAAATGCTCCTCTCCCAGCGCGGTTCCACAGGTTGCCACGGCAACGGGATAGTCGGCGAGGTGTAGCCCGATCACATCGGTGTAGCCCTCTACGACGAGCGAGTAGGCCGACCGTGTGATCGGAGCCTTGGCCCAGTTGAGCCCATACAAGAGCTGAGCCTTCCGGTAGATGCGGGTCTCCGGCGAGTTGAGGTACTTCGGACCCTCTCCGTCGAGGAGCCGAGCTCCGAAACCGACCGGCGATCCCCCGATATCGAAGATCGGGAACATCAACCGTCCTCGGAACCAATCACGGAGACGTCCGCGTTGATTCCGCGCGGCCAACCCGGCGTCCAGCATCGATTTCTGATTGACGCCCTTGCCGGTGAGATATCTGACGAGTTCATCCCATCCTTCCGCTGGCGAATACCCGATCTGGAAACGCTCAACTACGTCGGCGTCGTACCCGCGTCCGCGCAGGTACTTCCGCGCCCCGGCTGCGTCTGGAGCATTCTTGAGACGATCGTGATAGAACTCGACGGCCTTTTCGACCGCTTCAATGAGTGCCTGCCGTTCGCCCCTTTTCCTGGCGGCCTCCTTGTCGATCCGAAGAGTTACACCCGCTCGGGCAGCCAGAAACTCCACGGCTTCGGAGAAGTCCAGGGCCTGGGTTTCCTGCACGAACTTGAAGATGTCGCCGCCGGCGCCGCACCCGAAGCAGTGGTAAAGGCCCCGGCCCACATCAATCGACATCGAAGCCGTCTTCTCTTGATGGAACGGGCAGATGGCCTTGACCGCCCGGCCGCGCTTGCGGACGGTGGTCACCGAATCGACCAGATCGACGATGTTGGTGGCCGAGCGAACTCGCTCGATGTCTTCACGAACAAATGCCATGCAGTGCCGAGTGTAGAGGCGCTGTGTGACTCACCTTCCACGCCTAGCATCATCGGATGCACCTGGCTTTCCTCAATCCGCAAGGCAACTTCGATCCGAACGATTCCTACTGGACGGAACACCCGGATTTCGGCGGGCAACTCGTCTACGTAAAGAACGTGGCACTGGCGCTGGCCGATCTTGGACATCGGGTGGACATCATCACTCGAAGAATCCTCGATTCAGCATGGCCGGAGTTCGAGAGGCGGGAGGACGACTACGGCGGCAGAGTCCGAATTCTCAGGATCGACTGCGGAGACGACAACACTTTTCTCCGCAAAGAAGACCTCTGGCCGTACCTGGGTCGCGACTGGGTACCGGGAATCATCGACCACTACCGGAGCGAAGGTGCGCTCCCCGACGCGGCTACCGGCCACTACGGCGATGGAGGCGTGGCAGCCGCCATTCTCAGGGATCTGGCCGGAGTTCCGTACACCTTCACCGGGCACAGTCTGGGAGCGCAGAAGTTCGACAAGCTCCTTGCCGCCGGTGAGTCGGTTGAGACACTCGATCATCACTACCGCTTCTCCCGGCGTTTGGAGGGTGAGCGGACGGCGATGAACCACGCCGGGGTCGTCATCACCAGCACCGCACAGGAGCGGTTCGACCAATACGGCCATGAGGCCTACCAAGGGGCAATCAATCCAGACGATGACTCTCGTTTTTCGGTGGTTCCGCCGGGAGTGGCACTGGATGTTTTCGGCGCCGACGTGCGGCATCCCGGTGAATCGGAAGTGGAGCAACTCGTTGACCATCAACTCCGGCGTGATGTCGCTTTGGACCGGTTGACACTCCCGACGGTCGTAGCCTCGAGTCGCCTCGACCCAAAGAAGAACCCGGTGATCCTGGCCGAGGCGTTCGCTACCAACCCCGAGCTACAGGAGAAGGCCAATCTGGTGTTCATCACCGGGGCGCTCGAAGATCCCTTGCGGTCGGACTTGGGAGCTGGTGAGACCGAACTCTCTGTTCTGCATGAGCTCCGAACCACCGTTGAGGGCAACGGACTGCAGGGCAAGGTTGCAGCCTTCGGTGTCCAGGGTCAAGCCGCCCTCTCGGGCGTTTACCGCTATCTGGCGCA
>JBLYYS010000158.1:0-7534 GCA_048550235.1 Acidimicrobiia bacterium
CGGATCCCTAAACCTGGGGTGAGTCACGCCGACAGGGCAGTCGCAGACAAGACACGGAAGATCATCTTTGCGTCAAGGAAGAACGCCAAAGCGTTCTTCCTTGTTTGCGTATAGGAGCAAGGTAATGAGCGGAATACTGCCAATCTCAGATATCACCACAACGGCAGTCGAACGCGCTCTCGACGGCCTGGTGCTCCGAAATGAAGTCACCGCCAACAACATCGCCAACGCCGAGGTCCCGGGATTCAAAGCCTCCCGCGTGTCCTTTGAACAGGCCCTCAGCAACGCAATCCGCTCTGGACGGATCGACCAGGCAGGCTCGGCCGAGATCATGCCGACCGGCGGACCCGCCGGCGTCAACGGCAACAACGTCGACCTCGAAACCGAATTCACAGAAATGATGAAGACCAACCTCATGCAAGAGGCCATGGTCAGTGCTTTCAACTACAAGGTCGGTCTCCTTCGGACCGCCGTACGAGGACAGTGAACATGGGATCCTTCAACACCATCGACATAGGCGCAACAGGAGCTCAACTCGGTAGCACCTGGCTCGATGTCCTCGCCCACAACATGGCCAATCTCAACACGGTTCGGTCGGGAGACGAAGACCCGTTCCGGGCCAGACTCGTCGTCGCGCAGGAGCGCCTGACAGGTAATCGCGGTAGCGGCGTCGACGTCGTTCAGATCACTGAGGTCCAAGGCGACCCCCCAATGGTCTACCAACCCGACCACCCGCTGGCGAACGAGGAAGGGTACGTGATGCTTCCCGTTGTTGATCTGGCTGCGCAGATGTCAGATCTCATCCTTGCGACCAGGGCCTACCAGGCGAACCTCTCCGTTATCAAGAGCGGACGCGAGGCGTACGAATCAGCACTCAAGATCGGGAGGCAATGATGCAAATACCTCCAATCGGCACAAACCCAATCGCCCCTGTCGGTGGAGCAGCTTCCGCCTCTGCCCCAGCCGCCGGTTTCGGCGACACGGTCGGCAAGGCTCTGGAATCCGTTTCCGCGGCCGAAAACCAAGCCGATGCTCTCGCGCAGCGTCTCGCCGCCGGAGAAGACGTAGGAATTCACGAGCTGATGGTGGCCACCTCCAAAGCGCAGCTGAGCGTTGAAGTTCTCGTACAGGTTCGCAACAAAGCCGTTGAGGCGTATCAAGAAATCATGAGGATGCAGGTCTGACAATGCAGAGCAAACTGGCTGCCACAATCGCCGACCTCCCCCTGGCCCACAAGATCGTGGCCGGGTCTGCCGCAGCAGTCCTGCTGCTGGCAATCATCGCGTTCGGTCAATGGGTTACAGCTCCCTCGTACACGGTGCTCTACAGCGACATCGACGATGCCCAGTTGGCCACAGTGATCAACACACTCGAGGCCGACAACATCGACTACAAGCTGGAGGGTGCCGGCTCCAGGGTCCTCGTTCCGAAAGCTGATGTCTACAAGGTTCGTGCCTCATTGGCCGCTTCGGGCGTCCAGGCCAGCGCCACTCCTCAGGGCTACGAGCTGCTCGACGAGCAGGGCCTGAGCGTGTCCGACTTCCGTCAGAGGGTCGACTATCAGCGTGCCCTCGAGGGAGAACTCGCACGAACGCTGACCGCCATCGAGTCGATCCCCTACGCCAACGTCCATCTGGTCATCCCTGAGGACGCCCTCTTCGCCGAAGATGAGGTGCCTGTGTCGGCCAGTGTCCTGGTCGACTCGACCAGAGACTTGAGCCAGTCTGAGATCGAGACCATCACATTTGTCGTCGGCTCCGCGGTTGAGGGGCTCGAACCAGACGAGGTCACCGTCGCACACGTATCCGGTCAGGTCCTACATGCAGCAGGCGAAGCCTCGAACACCTCGGCAGTGGGCAACCGCAACCTGCGAATGACGCACGAGTTTGAATCCACACTCGCGGCCGACGTCGGCCAGCTGCTCGCTTCCGTTGTCGGTCCGAATCGAAGCTCAGTCGTCGTCAGAGCCGAGATGAACTTCGATGAAAGGTCCACCGAGAGCGAGACCTACGACAAAGAGTCCTCGACCGAGCTCCGTGAGCAACTCGTTTCAGAAACGTTCAACGGCACCGGAACACCCCCTGCCGGGGCGGTCGGGGTCGATGGCGACATCGTTGAGACCGACGCCGACGGCGACTACTCATACAACCGCGATGAATCGATCACCGAGTACGGGGTCGATCGACTCGTCACCTACACGACAAGTGTCCCCGGAAGGATCGAGAAGCTCTCTGTGGCCGTAATAGTCGATGACGGGTCACTCACCGGGACGGCAGTTCCAGACAAATCCGAAATCGAAGCTCTCGTTGCCGCGGCCATCGGACTCGAGACGAGCCGCGGAGATACGATCGAAGTGTCAACAGTCGCCTTCCCCGCTCCGGAAGCTCTCGAAGATGCAGCCACCGAGCCCGAGGCGGCCGCCGGGGGCTCAATCTTCGACCTCCTGCCGGAGATCATCGGAGCAGCAATCCTCGTGATCGTGGCGATCGGCCTGCTCTTGATGAGCCGGGGTGGGAAGTCCTCAGGAGTCGAGGTCCTGCCAGAAGATTGGTCGCCGCGAGAGCTACCACCGGAGACTCGCGCAGAACTTGCGCAAGCGCTGGGAGCGCCCATGACTGCAGACCCGATGCAGGACCTGGAGGGCAACGTCCTCGAACTCGTCGAGCGCCAACCAGAAGAGATTGCCAACCTGCTGCGGTCCTGGCTGGCTGACCGGAGGACCCGATGAACCCGTCCGATTCCGGCCTGGGTGCCTCGAAGAAGGCCGCCACCCTCGTCCTCAGCCTCGGCACCGACCGGGCTCAGAGCGTCCTCAAGCACCTGAGCGATGAGGACGTACGCATGCTCGCTTCGGAGGTCGCCGACCTGGGCCAGGTCGAGTCAACCGACTACCTCGCAGTGCTGCGGGAGACCGTTGACTCAGCCAATGGAGCACTGGCCCTGCGATCGGGGGGACGTGACGAGGCACGCAAACTCCTTGCTACGCGTCGCGGCCTCAGCGAGGACGAGCTTGCCCATGTGGGCGGAGGTCGTCCGTTCAGCTTCATCCACGAGGTTGAGACGGAGCAGCTCACCCAGTTTCTCAAGGCAGAACACCCCCAAACCGCGGCACTCATCCTCGCCTACCAACGGCCATCGTTTGCCGCGCAGGTACTCGCCCAACTCGAACCTGAGACCAGGGTCGACATCGCGCTTCGGATCGCAACCATGGGACGCACCTCTCGTGACGTGATAGCACGCGTCGAGCGAGCACTGCGGAACGGACTCGACTCATCGGAAAGCGAAGCTACCGCCGTTGAGAACGGCCCCAAGGGTCTCGCCGACATCCTCAACAACTCCGACCGTTCAGTTGAGAAAGCCGTTCTCGAGTTCGTGGCCAAAAACAACAGTGAACTCGCCGAACACGTGCGAGCACTCATGTTCGTCTTCGAGGATCTGGCCAAGCTCGATGATCGTTCCATTCAGGAAGTACTCAAGACCGTCGACACCAAGACGCTCGCAGTTGCTCTGAAGGGCGCCAAACCCGATGTCACCGAGGCGATCAGCAGAAACCTGTCTGAACGAGCCAAAGAGTCGCTGGACGAAGAGGTGGAACTCCTGGGGCCGGTGTTGCGCAAAGACGTCGAAGCCGCCGGCGCTCAGATCGTCGCTCTGGTGCGTGCACTGGAGGCAGACGGACAAATCGTCATCAGCCGAAGCGAAGGAGACTTCGTTGAGTAACCTCCTGCGCCAGCCGACCCTCGAACCGATCACACACCGTCTGGGGAGCAATACTCCCGAGTACATCGATCCAGAAACCAACGCCCGACTCGACCAGGCGACGGAGGATGGCTACCGGCGTGGCCTCATCGACGGTGACACAAACGCACGGGCTGCCCTGCTCAACGAACGGCGAAACGCTCTGGCTGCCGTCAATCAAGCGACGAGCCGGGCACTTGAAGAAATCGACGCGTCGCTCGCCGCGGCCACCCGCCAAATGCTCACGCTCGCATTCGATCTCGCAGAAGTCATCGCCGGCCACACGATCGGTGATGGATCCGTTATCGCCGAGCGGATTGAGGCTGCCCTCGATGAGATCGATGACGATGAAATCACCCTGGCTGTGTCGCCGCACGAGCAGACGATGTTCGAGGACGCACATCAGACCCGGTTGGGATTGACGGTCGTAGCCGACGCGACGCTGCAACCCGGCGAAGCCACCATTCGAGGAAGGTGGTCCAATGCAGACCTGACTCGCAAGGGAATCCGGGAAGCACTGGAGCAATCTCTCGATGCTTGACGTTATCCGCACCGCAAATCCCGTCAGCGTTACCGGATCACTCGCCCGGGTGACGGGTCATGAGCTACGTGTGCGCGGTCTGAGGCTCCGGGTTGGAGACAACCTCCTCGTGGGAAGCCCAGAAGACGGGCGCCCGGCCGAGGTCGTCGCGGTCGAACCGGATGGGGCGATAGCCCTCGTGCTTGGAGAGACCGACGGTCTGGGAAAAGGCGACGACGTTCGCCGCCACCGTGGCTTCGGTGTAACTCTCTCCGACGGACTCATCGGTCGGGTAATCGACTCTCTAGGCCACCCGCTCGACGGTGGACCCGAGATAGAGGGACCGTCGCACCGGTTGACCGGCAAGACGCCTTCCCCCATGGACCGAGTGAGAATCAGCCAAGCGCTACCGGTCGGCGTCAAAGTCTTGGACTCCATGGTGACTGCCGGCCGGGGCCAGCGGATTGGGATCTTCGGTGGCAGCGGCGTCGGGAAATCGACTCTGCTTGGGATGATGGCACGGGGAACAACCGCCGATGTAGTGGTCCTGGGACTCGTCGGTGAGCGAGGCCGGGAAGTCAGGGAGTTCATCGAAGACGAACTCGGCGAAGATGGATTGAAACGAGCCATCACCGTCGTTTCCACGTCCGATCAACCCCCATTGATGCGCCTGCGAGCCGGGCACCTAGCCACGAGAATCGCCGAACACTATGCCGATCAAGGGAAAGATGTTCTCCTTCTCCTCGACTCACTGACCCGGTTGGCCATGGCACAGCGCGAGGTGGGTCTCGCTGCCGGCGAGCCGCCGACCGCCAGGGGCTATACCCCCTCAGTCTTCTCAATGATGCCGGCCCTCCTCGAACGAGCAGGTCCGCGGATCCGAGGAACAATCACAGCTTTCTATACCGTCCTGGTCGAAGGCGACGACATGAACGATCCCATCGGCGACGCCGCCCGCTCGATACTCGATGGACACATCGTGCTTGATCGACGCTTGGCGGTCGAAGGTCGCTGGCCGGCCATCGACCCGTTGTCGTCACTCAGCCGGTTGGCGGATCGCATCCTTCCCGCTGAGCACAGTCAAACCGCAATCGCAGTTCGCTCCGCTCTGGCTGCCGCCGAGGAAGTGAGAGACCTCGTCGAAGTCGGCGCCTACGTGCCGGGCACCAACCCGCGAGCCGACCGGGGCCTGGCCGCCAAAGATGATCTCATCGCCTTCTTCAAGCAGACCCCCAACGACAAGACCGACTTCGCCGCTACGTGGAGCGAACTCTCGGCCCTATCCGGGAAGTTGGGATTATGAACTGGGGAGATCGACTCGAGGCTGTCGTGCGACTCCGAGTCATTCGGGAGCAGCGGGCCAGGGCAACCGTCCTGAAGGAACGCCTCGAGCAAGAAGAAGCCGTCCGCAAAGTCCACGAGCGCCGCGCCGCACTGGCCGCGGTCAGAATGCCCGGCGAGGAGATCCGACCGGCCACGCTGCGCTCCATGCAACTCCGCGGACTGGCCGCCGGCGAACTCCTCGAATCCGCCGCCGAAGAGCAACGGATCTCAACCGAACGGCTCGAAGACGCTCGGCGCCAATGGCATCGTGTAGTTGCAGAGCGAGACGCGACGGATGAACTCCTCATACGCCGTTCAGACGCCGCCGCTCATCTCGCACGAATGGCCTCCGAACGGTCGCTCGACAGACTGGTTGCCGCCCGACACTGGGACCGTCGCTCATGATGCAAACCCAGGGACTCCAGCGAGCTCAGGCAAGAATCGCGGCTCTCACCCAGCGATTCGTCCCAGCACCGAAATCCATGGCCTTCGCCGGCATCCTCTCCCAGGTGGACAAGGGCCTGACGCCACAAGCCCAATCAAACAGTCATAACGTTCACCTCAGTAGGGGCCAGCAGGAGTGGATCTCCTCGATTGAGGGAACAGCCGCCAGAGTCGGGGTAGACCCGCAGCTCTTGACCGCGCTGGTCTGGGCGGAATCGAGTTTCGACCCTACGGCCGAATCGCATGCCGGAGCCATCGGACTCACCCAACTCATGCCTGCCACCGCAGCAGAACTCGGTGTCGATCCGTACGACCCCCAGCAAAACCTGGAGGGCGGCGCCACCTACTTGCGGCAGATGCTCGACCGCTTCGGCGATGTGCCGACAGCGTTGGCTGCCTACAACGCCGGCCCAGGCCGAGTCAGCCAGGCAGGCGGAATACCAGATATCCCGGAAACCAAACAATACGTAGAGAGAGTGCTGACCTACTACGGGCAGCTCGGAGGAAACACATGATCGATCTTCCCGTCGTCCAGGCGATGCAGGGCGGACCTGGCGAGCCGTTGCCGGTCGAAGGCGAACTAGCTCCGCTGTTCGCCGAGATCCTGGCATTCGTATCGAGTAACCCAGGTCCGGAATTGGATGGGCTCGATCGGGCAGCGGTCCCCCTTGCCGAACTGTCCGGCAACAATCAGAGCTTCTTGGACTTCGAGCAGGCAGTTCCTCGTGCCCCCCTGATGTTCCAACCTACTGCTACTGGCACCGAAGATCCGCATACCGCGCCCAATCTCGAAACACAGCTTCTGATGCCCGGCACCGTTCCCGACCTACAGGCGGAGGCGGGCCCGGATGGTGAACTGCCTGGGATTCCTCAGGCTCACATCGAGCAACCTACGAATCCAACGCCGGTCGCTCCCCCGGTTGCAGGCCGCGTCGACACGCTTACACCTGAAGGGGTCCCTTCGGTTGCTGAGACCGCCATCGGAAGACCTCAACCCGGGCCCGTGTTTGCATCGCCGGTCGAGGCAGTCACCCATCCGGTTTCTTCGTCGGCCGCCGTCGAACCCGCGACGCATCCGTCGAACATCCCGGTGAAGGTCGCCTCGCCACCAGTACCCGGTATTGCTCAGGCGACAGATGCGCCCCTACGAACTGCTCCAGCAGTCGCATCACCAACCGCCCATGAGATCGTGGCCGGTCAGAGCGAAACATCGAAGATCGGCAAAGTCGAAGGGCTGCCGACTCCCGCGGTCGACCGAGTCGACAACGCACCCGAGGCGGCAGAGGCATCCGCCTCTACATCACCGTCGCTCACCGGAAGTCCCGGATCTGGACGAATCGAACGCCCCGATCCCCCCGCCCTCGTACAACGGATCGACCGCTGGCTCTCCACCCGTCCAACTACACCTAACACTCTTGTCCTCGAGTTCGGAGAGTCCGGAGATTTTCGGGTCACCGTCGCCCTCCGCACGGCAGGACTGCTAATCACTGTTGCAGGAGCCGGTAACGA
>JBLYYS010000159.1:0-4844 GCA_048550235.1 Acidimicrobiia bacterium
ACAGGCTCGTCGACAATCGCCAGCGCCCGCCGTAGCACACCGAAGTTGGGCGGCTCCTCGAGAGCGTCGCGACCTGCCTCTGATACGAGGTAGGCCGCGGCCCCACCGGACGACATCTCAATCAGCACCTCCTCCAGGAAGCGGCCCGAATGAGCGGTCCACCCTCGCACGAGCAACTCCTCATCAGGCAAAACGTCGAGGCTGATGGCGATCTTCCCAGGGAAGGTTCGGAAGAGATCCCATGCCATCACCTGCCCTTCGATGGCAGCCGTGCCCATGACGACCCTCCATGCGCCGGCCTCGATGAGCGCTGCCACCTCCTGCGGTGAGCGTACGCCTCCGGCTACTTGGACCGGAATGTCCAGGGCCGCGATGATGTCCTTGATCAAAGGACGATTGCGGTAGTCGCCATATGCAGCTGCATCGAGATCGACGATCTGGATTCGCGCAGCTCCCTTCTCAACCCATCCCTTTGCCCGAGCCAGAGGATCGGCGTCGAGGGCGATCGCTTCGTGTACGTCTCCATGGGGGAGCCTGACGGCGCGACCATTGAGAATATTGACGCGTGAATAGAGATCCATGCGGTCCAGCCTACCGGTTTCGACTTGCCGCCATCATCCCGCGCCGTCTTGGCACGTGACTAGCCATACCTTGTGAACTGAGGATGACGCTCCAGATTCGGACGTCATCTGTCGACATCAAAGATAGGCGACCCACAAAGGGGCAGGGCACAATGAAGAAACACAAGAGTCAGCATCAGCATCGCTATCGAGTTCACGGCGTCGGAGCCGGTCTCCAAAGAGCAGTGTGCACAGAGTGTGACCACATCAGCATTCGAGTCATCGAGGACGGAGGCGTTCGGGCCATCATCAACAAGCCCGAACCGAAGCTCCCGCAGAGTCTGGCAGGGGCTGCTGCTCGAGCGTAGAAATCGCCACATGTCGACTCCTCAGTCGACAGCCTGCACACAGAACGACCCCGGGTTTACCGGGGTCGTTCTGTGTGCGCTGTTGCCGAATCAGGCGGTGACTTCGGCTTCTTTCTCGTCCTGTTGTTCGGCGACCGTCTTGTGGACTTCTTCCATGTCGACGGCCATGACCTGGTCGATCAAATCGTCGAAAGCAGGGGCGGGGAGTGCGCCCGGTTGGGAGAACAGGACCACCTTCTCACGGAAGACCATCAACGTCGGAATCGAACGAATCTGAAAATAGCCGGCGAGTTCCTGCTGTGCCTCGGTGTCGACCTTGCCGAAAACGATGTTCTCGTGCTTCTCGGCTGCGGCCTCGAATGTAGGGGCAAACATGCGGCACGGCCCACACCACTCGGCCCAGAAGTCAACGAACACAACATCGTTGTTGAGGATCGTCTCTTCGAAGTTATCTTTGGTCAGTTCGACAGTTGGCATCGTCGGATCTCCATTTGTATAGCGTCTTGAGGAGTATTCCCCGGTACCCCGGGGGGTATACTAATCACCCTTCCGAACGAAACCAACACCTACGCTGCGCCAAACATTCCAGGCACCTGCAGACTGATGCCAACGGGCGGGGGACTGGTACTGTGCCGGGTCGCCCAAATGTCTCGAGAACGTCAAATGCCCTTCAGGCTCTCAACAACCGTGCTGCTCATGGTCTTGATCGTCTCGTCCGGTTGTCGGGGGGCAGCGGTTCCGGAAGCCGGCCTGCTGGAGGGTGTGCTGTTGGAGCGTCCGGTATCAAAACCCGCATTCACCTTGACCGACACGAACGGTGCACGGTACGACTTTGCTGCGGAGACGGACGGCCGACTCACGCTTCTCTACTTCGGGTATACCAATTGCCCGGACGTCTGCCCCGTTCACCTGGCTCAACTCGCCGAAGTCTTCGACCGTCTCCCGGAGGTCCGACGCAATGCCGCCGTAGTCTTCGTGACCGTCGACCCGGATCGC
This sequence comes from Acidimicrobiia bacterium, assembly GCA_048550235.1. Taxonomy (GTDB): domain Bacteria; phylum Actinomycetota; class Acidimicrobiia; order Spongiisociales; family JAHEDJ01; genus JAHEDJ01. The sequence goes on from JBLYYS010000159.1 coordinate 1,925, forward strand.
GACACGCCTGAAGCTCTTGATTCCTTCGTTGGTTCGTTCAATGATGAGTTTGTAGCTTTGACCGGCACGCAGAATGAACTTGAACAGGCACAACTAGCGGCCGGCGTACCGATAGCCGTTCGTGAGGGTGAAGGTGAGAGCTACACCATGGGCCACGCAGGTCAGGTGCTGGTCTATTCGCCGAATGGCAAGGGCTACAGCGTCTACCCGTTCGGCACCCGGCAGAGTACCTGGATGCATGACCTGCCGATCCTCCTCGACCGAGTTGAGGCATGATGGGCAGGAGAGGTGTGATTCTGACGCTGCTTACGTTGACCGCCTGCAGTCCGGCGTCCGGGATGTCTGTGCGCGGGGCGGTTGTAGCGGAGCCGGCTGGGCCGGTGACCGCAGCCTATTTCGAGATCGAAAACACCTCCGAGACCGGAGACCGCCTGATTGGGGTAAGTGCCGATGTCGCGAGGGCAGAGATTCACAGGTCATTCAGTGAAGGGGGAACCATGCATATGGAGGCGATGGTCTTCGTGGATGTCGGTGGGGGAGAGGTTGTGATGTTCCAGCCGGGCGGGTTGCACGTCATGCTCTTTGATGTTTCGGACCTGCAGGCCGGCGACACAGTGAACATCACTCTCGAGTTCCAAGAGGCCGGTCTGGTCGAAGTCGAGGCTCCGGTTAGGCCCTACTCGGAATTGCTGCCGTGACGAGGATGGGCATAATGGCAGGTGCCCTCGCGGCCATCTTCCTGGCTTCCTGCGGGACCGGGACGGGCCTATCCGCAAAGGCGACGGAAGGCCAACGACTAGCTCAGGATCTCGGATGTACCTCCTGTCACTCAGATCAAAACGGAGTTGGCCCCAGCTGGGAAGATGCCTGGGGTACTACCCGCCCACTAGCGGATGGATCCAATGAGGTGTTCGATGCGGACTATGTTCGATCGTCCCTGTCGGACCCGTCCGCCCAGGTGGTCGACGGCTACCAGGCGATAATGCCGGCGTTTTCCTTGAGTGAAACACAGGTCGAAGCGATAATCGCCTTCCTCGAGGAGGCCAAGTGAGCATTTCGTGGTGGTGCACAACCCTGACCGAACCGTGGTCATGGACGTTCCGCGCCTATCCGGGCATTTGGCTCCTGGTAGCGGTGTTGGCGATTAGTTATGCCCTGGCGATTCGACGCAACCGAGCCGCCGAGGGGCAGTCCACCCGACAGACGCTCTTCTTCATCGGCGGTTTGCTTGTTTTCTGGCTGGCTTCCGACTGGCCGCTAGGGACTCTCGGCGCCGGCTACTTGGCCAGCGCTCACATGACGCAGTACATCCTCTATGTGCTGGTCGCCGCTCCGCTGCTCTGGCTCGGTACCCCGGAATGGATGGCCCGGAGGGTGTTATCCACGTTGGGGATCTATCGTCTCGGCCGCTCCCTGCGGCGCTTCCCGTGGCTGATGGGGGTGATCTTCAACGTCACGCTGGTGCTCTCTCATACGCCCATTGCGGTGGACTCGCTGCGCTCATCGCAGTTCGGGTCCTTCGCCATGGACGCGGTCTGGATACTCTCAGGACTGGCTTTGTGGGCACCCATTGTGGGGTCGGTTACCGAGTTCCGTGATCGCTCGTACCCGGCTCGCATGCTGTACCTGTTCTTCACGACCGGGATTGTGACGATCATCCCGGCCAGCTTCCTCACCTTCGCGGAGCTACCTCTCTACGAGACCTATGAGCTAGCTCCGCGCGTCTTCGGCTTGACCTCCGTCGACGACCAACAGATCGCGGGGCTGATCATGAAGCTGAGCGCTGTGCCCATCGTCTGGCCCGTGTTGGCCGGGATGATGTACCGGTGGGCAACACAGGAGCGGGTCTCGACATAGCTGGAGTAGGTCATCGACGGAATGCTCGACACAGGCTAGTTTCGTCACTGTTATGAAACGCAAGCGTACCCTCATGTGTCGCTGGTGTGGGGGGGAGTACCTGGTCACACCGGGTCCGGGCAGACCGAAACTCTACTGCCGGCCGAGTCACCGCCAGCGAGCCTACGAAGCTCGCCGCCTTGGGGAGAGCCGGCAGTTGCTTCCCGACGAGGTCATTGTGTCGCGCCGGGCGTGGGACGCTCTGCGTGATGCCTTGTATCGACTCGAGGCGGCAGCCGAGGACGTGGCCATCGATCTCCAGAGCGGCGCTCCCACGAAGACGGACTACGTTCATGCACTGGCGCATCTCACTGAGGCAGTCCGCCAGTTGCAGGACGTGTCGGTCGACCCAGTAGCACTCGGAAGCGACTGACCTGAACCGGCTCGGGTTGCCTGCGTATTGCGATGGGAAGAAAGAGGGGAAACCCAAGGTTGACTGCCAACCATCCCTAGGAGCGGAGACACTGAAGCACGTGCACTTACGTCACAGTGACGCAACTAGCAGCCCCTCTCTGGTGTAGCCGGGGAGGGGCGGTGAGCTATCTCGCGAGTCGACCATCTCTTCGCGACAAGAAAGCACCCGGCCCTGCGAGAGTTCGAACGCTGCTCTCAACCCTTTGTTTCATCACAGTGACGTATTGACCCAAGCCGGGCAACCCGGACCGTCAGGGGGCATCGGGCGCCCTTGATGCATTTTGACGGCCGGCCTGGACTCCAGAGGAACGGTCCCGGGGTCGAGGGTCGGCGGCAACGCACCGTCTCGAGTTACCCGCCCCGCGGACCGGCGGGGCTTCCCGGCTCGAGGTCGAGTCGCCGACTTCTGGTTCTAGATCGAAAGGTCAGACGAGCGTTCGACTGCAGGTTGCGAGTGATGGTTGGAAATCGTAAGAGCCCATAATCGTCGTTATGTCAAGTTACTGTTTGTACCGACTCAGTATTCACCAACGAGTGATCACGCGCATTATGCCACCTGCCTCCGAACGGCACTTGCCAACAACTTGCGTCTGTCACCTCCTCGAACCCG
>JBLYYS010000160.1:0-3105 GCA_048550235.1 Acidimicrobiia bacterium
ATCACACCGACTCCTCTCGGCGAGGGGAAGACAACGACGGGAATCGGCCTGGTCCAAGGTCTCGGTGCCCTAGGACACAACGCGATCGCCTGCATCCGACAACCCAGCATGGGGCCAACCTTTGGGATCAAGGGCGGAGCGGCCGGCGGCGGATACAGCCAGGTAATCCCGATGGAAGATTTCAACCTCCACTTGACCGGTGACATCCATGCAGTGTCGATCGCCCACAATCTCGTGTCGGCGGCGATTGACGCCAGGCACTACCACGAACGCCGGCTCAGCGACGAGAAGCTCGATGCATTGGGATTGAAACGTCTCGATATCGACCTGTACAACCTCACTTGGCGGCGGGTCGTGGATATGAACGACCGGTCGCTGCGCAACATCGTCATCGGTCTGGGAGGTAAAGCGGACGGGCGGCCCCGTGAAGGCGGGTTCGACATCTCGGTTGCTAGCGAGTTGATGGCGATCCTCGCCCTTGTCGACGGTGAGGATTACGGGTCGGCGGTCAGGGATCTTCGGGAACGGTGCGGAAGAGCTGTAATCGGCCTCAATCGCTCCGGTGAACCGATCACCCTCGACGATCTCGGCGTGGCCGGAGCGGTAACCGTTCTGATGAAGGATGCTCTGCATCCCAACCTGATGCAGACACTCGAGGGTCAGCCGGCCTTCGTTCATGCCGGACCATTTGCCAACATCGCCCACGGCAACTCCTCGATCCTGGCCGATCGTATGGCCCTGCGCCTCGGCGACTACGTAGTGACCGAATCTGGTTTCGGCGCCGACATCGGAATGGAAAAGTTCTTTGATATCAAGTGTCGGGTGTCGGGCCTGGTTCCCGATTGCCTTGTGCTCGTCGCCACCGTCCGCGCACTGAAGACACACGGAGGCGGCCCGAGAGTCGTACCTGGAAAGCCCCTGGACCAGGCGTACACCGAAGAGAATCTCTCGCTGCTGGCTGCAGGCGTGAGCAATTTGGAAGCCCACATTCGCAACGCTCGCAAGTTCGGAGTGCCGGTTGTCGTAGCCGTCAACACCTTTGCCACCGATACGACCGCCGAGATCGATCTCATCAAGAGCGCCGCAATGGAGGCCGGGGCGAGCGCCGCGGTCTTGGCGGATCCCTGGGGCGGAGGCGGCAATGGCTGCAAGGCTCTCGCAGCAGCCGTTACGGAAGCTTGCGAAGAGGAATCGGATTTCGACTTCCTGTATCCACTCGATGCGAGCATCAACGAGAAGATCGAGACCATCGCCCGGGAGATCTACGGTGCGGCCGACGTTGAGTACTCGTCGAAAGCCAGGAACCAGATCTCCAGCTATGAACGCAATGGGTTCGGGGAACTGCCTATCTGTATGGCAAAGACTCATCTCAGCTTGAGCCACGACCCCACTCTAAAAGGCGCACCGAAGGGCTACACGCTCCCTATCAGCGAGGTTCGGGCCTCAGTTGGAGCCGGGTTCATCTACCCGATTGTTGGAGCTATGCGCACCATGCCCGGCCTGGGCACAAGGCCTGCCTACATGGATGTCGACGTTGATGAATCCGGCAACGTCGTGGGCCTGTTCTGACAACATGACCGGACAACCACGGCCAAATGGAACGATCCCGGAATAGCCAGAAGCCCCTTGCAACGCAAGGGGCTTCTCTTCGTAGCGGGGGTAGGATTTGAACCTACGACCTTCGGGTTATGAGCCCGACGAGCTACCAGACTGCTCCACCCCGCGTCGTTATGTCCTTCAAGTGTACGACGGTCCTGTTGTGACCGCAAAGCCGCCGATTCTCTTCTTGCGTCAATCGCCGGCGCCCATCGCCCAGAATCGACGCAAGAACGGTGGACTGAAGCGCTAGATGGCGAATGTCCTTATCCGGAAGGACCAATGGCCCGACAGGAGGACCATGAAACCCGTCAGCTGCCTAGATAACGAGCACACGCTCCTGACCACCAACGTCGGTGGCGGAATCCTCCGTCATACTTGCGTACGGTGCAGCCTGGTTTCGATCGAACCCGTCGCCCGCCACCAGCTTCGCCCCGTCCAGGGCCAGCGAAGATCATCCCGGCCGGCGCGACGGAATCGATTCGTCAGGGTGACGGAACGGGAACTCGTCGATCTTCCAAATCCGGCCGCCTAAAAGGCCACACCACACCGTTCTTGCGTGAGTTCCTACCGCCGGGCGGGCGCTTCTCACGCAAGAACGGCCAGGTTTCAACCGCCGTTGTTCAACAGAGCAATCGCCTGCTCGATGAGTGTCTGTGCCTCGATGATCTTCGCCTGATACGCCCCCAGGTCACCACTATCCAATGCTGTCTGCGCAGCTACGAAAGCCGCATCTGCGTCACGCAGTAGCGCGGCAACATCATCCGAAATGGGTTCCCCATCTCCACCCGGATCTGTGGTTGGAAGATCGCCGTCACCGTCATCAATCCCGCCAGGCACAACGTATCCTTCGAAGACGGCGGCCATCGCCTGATCAAGCGTGTCGCGCATCACGATTCGATCGTCGAAGACCACGACCACCTTCTTGAACTCGGGCAATGCTGAGGCCCTGTCCTCTCCCTGCAAATAGATCGGCTGCACATAGAGCACGGACTCGTCGATCGGTACAACCAGCATGTTGCCCTGGATGACGACCGATCCTTCCTGCCCGAGCAGGGTGAACTCCGGCGAGATGTTCGGATCCTGATTGATCCGGACTCCCACCTGGCCCGGCCCATCAACCAGCCTGTCGCGGGGCAACTGGAAATCGATCAGCTGGCCGTAATCCTCCGGACCCGACTTGGCGACGAGGAACGAAGACATGTTGGGCCGATTGGCAGGCGTGAACGGCTGCATGAGGATGAACGACAGTGCGTCTTCGTCCGGCAACCGCATCAGCAGGTAGTAGGGCAACATCGGTCGATACTCAACGTTGTCGGAATCGACGTAGTCGGCTCTGATCCGGATCGCTTCGGAAGCAGTGGTTGAGGGATCTCGGGCGATCGCCCACGGGTCGCCGTTGTTGATGAAGACGCGGGGATCAATCACGTGATAGAACGAGTACGCGTCGCTCTGAATGCGGAACAGGTCTTCCGGGTAGCGGAGATGCTCAACCAACCCCTGCGGCAT
>JBLYYS010000161.1:0-3215 GCA_048550235.1 Acidimicrobiia bacterium
GAGCTCATTCTATCAAAGTGGCCCAACACTTCCTTGATGCATACAAGGAAGCCAATCCAAGCCATGCCATCGAGACCTTCGACCTGTGGCAGACCCCTCTTCCGGAGTTCGACGGCGCGACGATCGACGCCAAATATCGAATTCTGCACGGCGAGACCCATACCGCCGCCGAGGCTGCGGCCTGGAACAGCGTTGACTCATCGGCGGCCACCGAGATCGACCCCGGCGAGCGGTAGCCGGTCGCCTGCCCGGTCTCGTCCTCGAGCTCCTCGAAGAGCCGCGTGGAATAGGTGGCCAGCTTCGTCAGGCTGTGCGACGACTTGAGTTGTGAGACCAAACCGGCCGCGTGCCAAGTCGTCCCCCCGGTCAAGGCACCTTGCTCGATGACCGTGACGTCGGTGATCCCTCGCCGGGTCAAGTGATAGGCGATGCTGGCACCGACAATGCCACCGCCGACCACCAGAACCTCCGTCCGGTCGGGGATCTTGCGGTCGGACCGGCCACCGAGTTCAGTTGCATTGGTCATCAGTACGCCCATCCCATCTCGATTAGGTGTTGAACAGAATCGGCCGCTTGCAGCCGGAACGGAGCTGACGCAATGACCAAACGCCGCTTTCTCATCAGCGCATCAGCTTCCACATCATCTTGGCCAGCAGAGAATCGTTCCCGGTCCGAGCCTCGGAGCGGTCCGCCTGGCCCATGATTTGGAGAGCCGCGTTGATGGCCAGCCAGCGAATCGGTTCTGGCTCCCATTTGCGCGACTGATGACCCACCCACGGAAGGCCGGTCCGGGGAGAATCCGTAGCGGTGATCAAGTCGGCGAGTGTGCGACCGGCCAGGTTTGCCGGTGACACCCCTTCGCCTACATACCCGCCTGCCCAGGCCAATCCGTCTGCTCGATTGAACCCGAGAGAGGGATACCAGTCCCGCGGCACCCCGAGGACGCCACCCCATCGATGGGTTATCTCAATGCCCTCGAGGACCGGCAAGAGCTCGACAAGCGACTCGACGATCCGGTCGTGGATACGGGATCGCTGCTCGATGGCCGGGTCGATTCTCGATGCATATCCATAGGGCGCGCCTCTGCCACCAAAGGCAATGCGGCCATCACTGGTGCGTTGTCCGTAGATGACCATGTGCCGGTCGTCGGCAAACGTCTGGCGCTCTGACAAGCCGATCTCAGCCCACCGGTCATCTCCGATAGGTTCAGTGGCCACCATCAGTGAGTACAAGGGCGACAGGGTCCGGGCGTGCCCACGCAGAGTCGAGGTGTAGCCCTCAACAGCTCGAACGATCACATCGGCCCGGACGGTGCCGCGCTCGGTAACGACCCCGCCCGGTTCGATGGAGGTGGCTGCGGTCCGTTCGACGATGGTCCCGCCGAGGAGCTCTACGGCCTCGCCCAGCCCGCGCACCAGCCTGGCCGGATCGAGGGCCGCTGTGTGAGCAAAGAACAGTCCTCCAACCACACCTGTGGCATTGAGATGAGAGCGAGCTTCACCAGCGTCGAGGATCCTGAGGTCGGTATCTGTGAGCCCAAACGATTTCTGATGGTGGTCTACCTCTGCCTGCATACGGGCGAATTGCGCTTGGTTACGAGCCAGACGAATCGTGCCACCTTTGGCGAATCCGCAATCGATGTTCTCGCGGTCCACGACGCGGCCGACCTCGTCGACGGAGTCATGGAGCGCTCCAAGCAGATGGCGGGCCGAGTCGTTATCCGATTCCCGTTGCTGCCGATCGGGACCAGCCGCCAGGTCACCGATGCACCATCCGCCGTTCCTGCCCGATGCGCCGAAACCGACGATCTCTTTCTCAATGACCAGCACTCGAATCGTCGGGTCCAAGCGGAGAAGGTAGTACGCGGTCCAAAGGCCGGTGTATCCGCCACCGACTATGGCTACGTCGACTTGGGTGTCGCCGCCGAGCGGCGGACGGGGGTCGAGAGAGCCCGGAAGATCGTCCAGCCAAAACGAACGGCTGCGGTAGTCCACGGTCATGTATTCCTCTCCATGTATTCGTCGCCCGTGCTCACTGCCCAAAACTCACGAATCGAAGCCCACTCCGAATTTGTCGAGCAGACTCAACCAGAGTCCACGCCTGCCTTCATGGTCGTCCGAACGTTGAATGGCTTTCCTGGTCATCTGCACGCCTGCCCAACGTACCGGTTCAGGCGGGAACGGAAACGGCTTCTTCGACACCATCTTCAGTTCCGTTCGCTCAGTCGCCTTTCCGAAGACCAGGTCCAACGCCACCCGAGCACCGAATCGGCTGGAACCGACACCGAGACCCGTGTACCCACCGACCCAAACGAGGCGACCGCTCTGAGACGTTCCCCACGCAGGCGCGAAGTGGGTCGTGGTAGCAACCGGTCCGCCCCACCGATGCGTGAACCGCAAACCTTCGAGTTGCGGGAAGGTCTCGAAGAAATGCTGGGCAAGCTTTCCGTGGGTGTCTTCGCTCTGATCATGTCGGGGGTCGAGACCACTGCCGAAATGATATGTGGCGTCGTAACCGCCCCAGAGAATCCGCCCGTCTTCAGTCATGCGGTAGTAATGGAATTGATTGGAAGCGTCGCCGATTCCCTCTCCCTCTTCCCAGCCAATCGAAGTGAGTTGCCTCTCGTCGAGCGGTTCTGTCATCAGAACGTGGTCGTAGACCGGAATCATGTAGCGGCGCGCTTGTTTGGCCGGGCCGGCATAGGCGTTGGTTGCGTTCACCACACGCTCCGCTATGACTCTTCCATTCGGTGTGGCAACACTGAGAGCTGCGCTCTCAGACCCAACCGAAATCGCCGGGGAGTTCTCGAACAACTGCGCACCCAGAGACTCAGCCGCCGCGCGTAGGCCCCAACAGAGCCGGGCAGGATCCACCAGCGCTATGTCGTTGTATCGGATCAAACCGCCCAAGTAGCTCGCCGAGTGGACTCGTGCTTGCATCGTGGCGGAGTCGAGTAGCTCCACATCATCGCCGACCGACTGATGGTGCTCGAGTGCACCTTGCAGCGAATCGAGATGCCACTCCTGAGTCGCGACGCCGACCTCCGGAGCACGCCTGAAATCCGCATCGATCCGATAGCGACCGAGGCTCTCCTCTATGCCGTCGAGGTTCTCGCGACCCATTCGCACCAGATCACTGATCTCATCGGGCCAGTGGGACATGCCGTTCGCCAAGCCGTGGGTCAGAGAACCGTCACAGAAGCCACCATTGCGGGA
>JBLYYS010000162.1:0-3117 GCA_048550235.1 Acidimicrobiia bacterium
CAGTCGGTTCTACACTCCAGACTGTGAACTCCCGAAAACTTCTTCCTACCCTCGGCATAATCGCGGCAGTTGTCGCCCTTCTGCTCAAGACTCGTCGGACCCCCTCACCCGATACTCCAATCGGTACCTGGGTTCCGAGCGATCCGGGCTCTTGAGGCTCGCGCTCGCCCCCCACGGCCCAATCGGCCTGCGTGCAGGTCGGGCCGTCCTCGCCGATCGGCGCCTAACGGCATTGGGCGTATTAGGTTCCGACGCCCATTCTCGAGACCCCAGGGTTCAGACCATCAACTCTCTCGAGGGTTGGAACGCGGTCCTCACCGACGCCGACTCGAGCGACGAACGCATCCTGGAGGCGATACGACTCCAGGTACCTGTCATCACCAGTCAGCCACTCATCGACTTCGGGGATAGCGGTGCAACGGCGACCATTGCTGCTGCGGGCGGTACCTCGGGGATTCCCGCCGCCCTGGCCATTGTCCTCATGGAGAACTTCGATACTGTCAGATCCATCAAAGCCGCCATCACCGTCGACCAGCGGAAAGTGCGTAGGGATCAGTCGGCTCTATTCCCAGACCCGATCGGAGCCCTTTGGTGCGAGACGGCACCGTCCCCCGTCAATTCTCCGAGCGGTCTGATCTTCTCGCACGCTCCTTACGACGGCTCTCTGCGCGGGATCAGCGTCCAGGCAGAGGGCACAATCGACGGGAGGGGTTCGATGGCCACCAGCGGAATCGTCGAAGACCCACTCTTCCTGGATGCCGTCGCGCTGGCGGGGGCAGCGATCATGCTCCTGGACGGCGACGCCCCGCACGAACGGTTCGAGGTTCAGAGGCACGCAGCGGATTACTTGGCCGCGTGCAGAGCCGTCGGTCTCGGCGTCGCCTCGTTCAGAGGCTCGTCCTAGCCACTTCCTGAGTCGGCTCATCAACCCCGTTTGGCGGTTTACCTGGAGGTGGTGTCTGATTCGGCTGCCAGCCGGACGGCGGCCGCACCTGCGGCGCGGCCGGGACGTTCATGGTCTCTTCGAGCACGACTACTTCGATGCCTCCGACGACGTCCGAGACCAGGTTGTACATGACTGCCGACAACGTCGTCATGCCGGTCATGAACACGGTGAACCCGATCGAGAGGAAAACAGCCGTCCGCAACAACTGCTCGCTGTCCGGGATGATATTGGTCGTGTCAAACAGGGCGAGCTCCGTGAAGAACGTCTCGATCTTCTGAGGAATCTCAACCGCGTTCACAACCGACCAGACGATTACCAGGCCGAGCACCAATGCGAGGCCCATAACGGCATACAGAACCAACGAGACCTTGAGAACGGTCCAGGGGTCGAACTTTCTGATGATTCTGCGTACCCGTCTCACCGACGTCATGGCACTCCTTGCTGAACGCCGAGATTGTACCGCCATCCAGGAACTGAACCGTGGATACCGAACGCTTGAACGTTATCGGAGCTGTACGAGTTCCCTCGCCAACCTATTCCTCTTCATTATCCACCGGTGCGAATGCACTCACAGTCACGCCAGCCGGAAGGTCGATGACCTTCACTCCACTCGCTTCACGCTTCTGGCGGCTGATCGCATCAGTCTTGGTCCGGATGGCTACGCCACTCGAGGCGATAACGAAGATCTCCATCCCCTTCGACACAGCCCTGGCTCCCGCCAGCGTTCCGCGCACCCGGGTCAGCTTGATCGCTTTCACGCCCAGGCCACCTCGCTTCTGGTCCCGGAACTGCTCCATGACAGTTCGCTTGCCGTAACCGCCGGTGGTGAGAATCAGAACATGGTCTCCATCAGCGCTCGAGGCCGCCGCGACGACTCGATCGCCCTCCCGAAGTCTGATACCTCTCACACCCTGGGTTGCCCGACCCATCGGGCGGAGTTCTGACTCCTTGAATCGGATGCCCATACCCTGTTCGGTGAAGATCAGGAGGTCGTTTTCGCCGGTAGTCGTCCGGACGGCCACAACTTCGTCGCCTTCCTGCAGCTTTATGGCGATCAGGCTGGCCTGCCGAGAGTCGTACTCCCGGAAGAGTGTCTTTTTGACCACACCCTTCCGGGTCACCATCACAAGGAACCGGGACGTTTCATAGTCACGTGTGTCGACAATCGCCTCGATCCGCTCATCCGGCTCGATCGGAAGGACTGATTGGGCGAGCACACCCTTTGCCGTCCGCGCCTGGCGCGGAATGGCGTGGGCCTTCACGCGATGCACCTTGCCCTTGTTGGTGAAGAACAACAGGTAGGCGTGAGCAGTCGTGTGCACCATGTGATCAACCACATCGTCTTCACGCAGTTCCGCGGCCTTCACTCCCCTTCCGCCACGGCCCTGGATCCGGTAGGTGGTGGCCAGCACCGACTTCAGATATCCACCGTTGCTAACGGTGACGATCAACTCGTCATCGGCGATCAGGTCCTCGAGTGAGAGGTCACCTTCGTCGGGGACGATCCGTGACCGACGGGCCTCTCCGAACTTCTCTTGAATCTCGAGCAACTCGTCCTTGATGATCGACCGACGCAATGCAGGATCTGCCAGGATCGCTTCCAGTTCGGCTATCAGGGCGTGGATTTCTGCCAGTTCTGCTCTGAGCTTCTCGGTCTCCAACGCCGTCAGTCGGCGGAGGGGCATATCGAGTATTGCGTTGGCCTGGATCTCGCTGAGTCCGAACCTCTCCATCAGAGCTGCCCGGGCCTCCGGTGTATCGGATGAGCCTCTGATGATCCGCACGACCTCGTCGATGTTGTCGACCGCAATGATCAACCCTTCGAGGATGTGCGCGCGAGCTTTGGCTTTCTCGAGGCGGAACATCGTCCGCCGTTCGATGACCTCCATCTGGTGATCGAGGTAGTAGCCGACCAGTTCGGCGAGGTTCAACGTGCGGGGCACACCGTCGACCAAAGCAACCGTATTGACGCCGAAGTTCTCCTGCAGTTGTGTCAGCTTGAAAAGTTGGTTCAGTACGACCTGGGGGACGGCATCCTTCTTCAGTTCGATGACCAGTCGGGTACCAACCCGGGCCGACGAGTCGTTCCGCAGATCTGAGATGCCGGTGATGCGCTTCTCTTGTACGAGGGAAGCGATCTTCTCGAGCACGCGGTCCTTCGAGACCTGATA
>JBLYYS010000163.1:0-2787 GCA_048550235.1 Acidimicrobiia bacterium
CGAGGGAGATTTCCTCGTTGATACCCCGCAGCCTGGCCAGATCGTCCTCATCGAGGGTCATCGGCGTATTCGCGCGCATCGTCGCCCACTCATCGTGTTCGAAGTCGATGAAACGCGCGTCGAGATGCGAATCTGGACTCATGTCGAAGCAATCTAGTGTCGGAATACCCATTGCACGCCATCTCGCAACTAGCGTTTAATGGAACCAAGCGGCACACGGGTGCGTCTTAATTGGGACAACTACACGGGGGTCGATGATGACTACGCGTTCTCGGGGGATTCACGGCAAGCTCAGGTTGATCGCGGTTATTGCAGTCCTTCTGCTGCTCGCCACCGCCTGCGGTGCGGGCACAACAGGCGGCACAACGAATGCCAACGTATCCGCCGACCTCGTTGACGATGGCGCGCCCGGTGATGCCTCGTCTACTGAAGACACGACTGATTCGACCGATTCAGCGCCGACGGGAGAGCTACCGACCACACTCGCCGAGTTCTGGGGCTACGGCGGCGACGACTTTGATCCCGAAGCCGAACAAGCCAAGTGGCGCGATCGGGAGATGGAGGTCCAGCAAAAGGTCGCCGAGTGTATGGCCAACGAGGGCTTCGAGTACACGCCGTTCATACCCGATGAGCAGTTCGCCTACTTCGACCCCGCCGAGGAAATGACTGAAGAAGAGCGGATGTTGAAGTACGGCTACGGCTACTTCACCTACATGCTCGAGGAGTCGGAGGCCTGGGAAGAGGGAGGCGGCTTCGGGGAGGAGTGGGACCCCAGCGAGGACCCGAACTGGGTCTATCAGGAATCGCTGTCCGAATCGGCTCGCCACGCCTATGAGATCGCGCTTTGGGGCGACTGGGAGAACTTCGAAGAACCGGAACCCACTTACGACGAAGACGGCAATGAGATCTGGGAGGAGCCTGACTGGGCTGAGATAGGTGGCTGCTACAACATCGCCCAAGAAGAGGTATTCGGTGGCTTTGGTGGCCCTGATCCCGAGATGGATGCCCTGTATGAGGAGTTGTGGCCCAAAGAAGAAGACATGTGGGAGCGCATCCAGGCAGACCCACGGATGGTCGAAGCCAATCAGGAGTGGGCGGCCTGCATGGCCGACGCCGGCTACACCTTCGCTACCCAGGAAGACATCTGGATGTACCTCGATGAGCTCAGCAATGAACTCTGGTCCGACAGCGAGGTGTACTACCAGCAGATCGAAGAGGGAGCTCAGGGCCTCTCTGAGGATGAGCTAGAGGCCTACTACGACGAAGCCTATTCAGGCTTCGGGCCCTGGGGCCCGGGAGTCACCGAGGAGGAGATCACAGCCCTTGCCGACGAGGAACTGGCTATCGCCGCGGCCGACTGGAACTGTAGGGGCGACATGGACGAATTGAGGCAAGAGGTCAGTGAGGAGTACGAGTCGCAGTTCATCGCTGAGAACTACGAGCTTCTCCTTCAGATCAAGGAGATGCAGGAAGACCTCGGCTGGTAGCCATGCGCCGAACTACAACCCTGGCCATAGGGCTGACCGCCGTCGTTGCTGCTGCCGGCGGTGGCTGGTTCGCCGGCAGCCAGATCAAGTCTCCAGCACAGGTAGCAGCTGAAGCAGAGCCGCCCCCGGCTTCACGAATCACTGTCCCCGTTGAGATGCGCACGCTCGGCCGCGACATCATCCTCCGCGGCGATGTGCGGTTCGATCAACCGGCCGGGATCGCCCTGGCAGACCCGCCGGCCGTGCTCGGAGGTGCTTCCATCGTCACCCTCGCCCCAGAAGAGGGTTTGGATCTGACCGAAGGATCGTTGGTAATCGAAGTGTCCGGCCGGCCGATTCTCGTGCTGGAAGGTGAACTCCCGATGTTCCGGACCATCAGGCCGGGAGACGAGGGTGACGACGTCCTCCAACTAGAAGAGGCGCTGGCCAGGATCGGATTCGATCCGATCAACGTCGACGGGAAGTACGACACCGACACCACGGCGGCGCTGGATGCCTGGTACCGGTCGTTGGGTTATGAACCGATCGGGCCCAACGAGCAGGAAAAGGCTGAGTTGGATGCAGCCAAAGCGGCGGTGGACTCTGCCACGCAACAAGTCACATTCGCCCGGCAGTCGCTGAACGCGTCGAAGGCTCCCCTCCCTCAGTCGACCATTCTCGAACTAGACGCCATGGTGGCGAGCGCCGAACGCATGCTCGAAGACGCTACGGCCAATGCCGAGGTGGCCGACACAGCGGCCGCTGGTGCGGTCGCCGATGCGCGGCAGGCAGTCGACGACGCCTCGGCGGCCAAGACGGCGGCAGACCAGGCGCTGGCCAACGGACAGGCCGCCGACCCACCACTCTCTCCAGAGGACCTTGCCGAATTAGAGCAGGCAGTCGTGGACGCCGCCGCCTCCCTCGCCGTCGCCGAAGCCGAACTCACACAGGCCGAGATCGACGAAGATCAAATCAACCGTGATGGAGCGAACTCGATTGCTGCGGCACAGGATCAACTAGCAATCGAAAAAGCTCGACGTACCGAGGCCTTGACCCCACCCGATACGAGTGAGCAAGAGGCCGCCCTTTCGGACGCCCGCAAACAACTGACCGAGGCGCAGTCGACCTACAACGCCGTCCTGGCCAGGTCGGGAGTGAACGCACTGCGCTCGGAGATCATGTTCATGAAACGGCTTCCCGTTCGGATCGATCGAGTCTGGGTAGAACGCGGCGATGGTGTGGGTGGAGAGGTGATGCAAGTGACCGGCTCCGAGATGGCCATCGATACTTCGATCCCCCTGGCGGATGCCGACCTGATCAG
>JBLYYS010000164.1:0-9577 GCA_048550235.1 Acidimicrobiia bacterium
ACCCTCTAGAACCGAGATGGTGGTGTGCATCGACCCGTGATCTGCCGGTGAGGTTGCTTGACAGTTCCAGCCACCGTCGGCGAGTTGTCGGCCCTCGAGGAATTCGATCATGCCATGAAGACGGTTGTCGCGCGGCAGGTAGGTCGCCGCCAGCGACAGCACCATGCCGGTGACGCACACCTCCGGCTCACCTATGGTGACCGACAGGTCGATCCCACCGTCGTCCCCCAGCCCCGTTTCGAGCAGAAGCTCGACGCCTCTGGCCGCACCTGGATGGGGGAGTAGGCCGAATCTGAACAGTTGCAGCAAGGTGTAGGTGGTGGAAGTCCACTTGGGCGAGTACAACCCGTTGCCCCACCGGCCGTCGCCATCTTGAAGGTCGAGCAGTTGCCTGCCCCATCCGTCCGTGGCGACCCGCCGCCGTTGCGATTTGACCAGCTCGGTGGGCCAGTGGAGCAGGTCATTGCCGGCTTGCCACCGGATCGACGGGTCGCCGTCGAGGAGCCAATCGATGACGTCCATGTTTGCAACCTAGTCGCGGGGCAATCGAGCTTGGCGCCTAGCTAGGCTCGGCGACGGAAGGAGGATGCATGCAGTTCACCAGTCCAAGCTTCTCTGACGGTCAGGTAATCCCGGGGGACTACGCCTTCTGTGTGCCCGACGAGGAGGCACACGCCACCTTTGGCGGGAATCGAAATCCGGCTTTCGAGTGGGACGATCTGCCCACCGCGACCCAGTCACTCGTCTTGATTTGCCATGATCCAGACGTCCCATCCCAGCCCGATGATGTCAACCAGGAAGGCCGGGAGGTTCCGGCCGATCTGCCGCGTGTCGACTTCTATCACTGGGTGCTCGTCGATCTGCCGCCCGAGCTTGGATGCTTTGGCAAGGGTGCCTTCTCAAAGGGAGTGACGCCCAAGGGCAAAGAATCGGAGGGACCGTTCGGCACTCGCTCCGGCTTCAACAACTACACGCAATGGTTCGACGGCGATCTGGAGATGGGCGGTCGCTACCACGGATACGACGGGCCCTGCCCGCCGTGGAATGACTCGTTGATTCACCACTATGTCTTCACTCTCTATGCGGTGGATTTCGAGCGTTGCCCGGTTGACGGTTCGTTCTCAGGGCCCGACGTCCTGGCTGCAATTGAAGGCCACGTGTTAGATCGGGCCACTATCACCGGGACATACACACTGAACCCGAGGCTGTTCTGACGGATCAAGCGGGCGAAGGTGTTGGCCGCGATGCCCTCGCCGCCCACACGACGATCGACCTGACCACCGTGGGCCGGACTTCCGGTGAGCCTCGGCGCATCGAGATTTGGTGGTTTCGCGTCGATGGCCGGTTCGTGATCACCGGAACACCTGGACCGCGTGACTGGTACGCCAATGTGCTCTCGAACCCGGCGATCGTGGTGCATGTCGACGGGCACGATCTTGAGGCGACCGCAGTTCCGATCTCTGATCCGGCGTTTCGGAGAGTCGTGTTCACTCAACCCGAGACCTCCTGGTACTCATCGATGGCCCAACTCGAGGATCTCGTTGCAACCGCACCGATGATCGAGGTTGTCCTAGGTAGTTGACTTCCTTCACACCGACGGGTTCTCGCCATTGGTATTGGCGCCGCGGGTAGGCTCGGCAGAGAGGACAGGAGTGTCTACATGGATGCACGCACGGCTCTTCGTGAATCGCCGTTGTTCGCCACTTTGGATGATGAGCACATCGCCTGGCTCGCACAGATCGCCACCCGCCGGACGGTGCCGGCCGAGACGAGGTTGACCATCGAGGGCAAGGATCATCCGCTGGCGATGTACGTGATTCTCGATGGCAAGGTCGAGGTCCGCCGCGAAGGACATGCAATCGCCAACCTTGGTCCGGGTGAGAACTTCGGCGAGATGGCGTTACTGGTTCCGGACCTGCCGCGCTCGGCCGATGTCGTCGCCATGAGCGAAACGACGGTGTTGCAGTTGACGGCATGGGACTTCGCTCCAATCATCAAGCGGTACCCGGAAGTGGCGATGGCGGTGATTGAGCAACTCGCTCGCCGGCTCATCGCTTCGGATCAACGCCTGGTGGAGGCGTACGGCACGCGGGGATAGGTGACGGCGACAGGATGGTCGCGGTCGGCGGGTTGGCGCGCGGCGGTTTTCAGCCGCGCATGGCGAAGTCACGGAGAGCACTGCGGATTCGCTTCTCGCTCACCTTGCCGTCTGTGCCGAGAGCCTGGGCAAACAGGCTGACTCTCAGCTCCTGAAGCATCCAGGCGATTTCGGTCGATGCCGGAGAAGGCGGCAGTGCCTCCTGCAGATGATCGTGCTCGGCCTCGAGGGTTTGAACCAACAGCATTCGTTCCGCATCGCGCTTCGGTTCGTCGGGCAGACGCTCGAGGCGGCGCTCTATCGCCGTGAAGTATCGCTCCAGGTGTGCCAGCCGGTCGACTCCCATGGCCGCTATGAAACCCGGATAGATCATGCGCCGAATCTGGTTGCGCATATCGGCCACCGCTTCCGGGTGAGTGCCGGATGCCAAATCGAGTGAGCTGCGCAATCCGCTGAGAAGCCACATGACTCTCAGGCTGCGCTCTGCCGCCGTGATGAGCGTTTCGTACACTTCATCCTTTGCGAGGGCCAGGAGTCGGTCGAACTCAGTGGCGGTCCAGGCAAGGCCACCTGCTTCGACCATGACTTCGTCGATTGCAGCTAGCAGGCAATCCTCGGCCCAATCCTGTTTGCCGGAGTGCGGACCGGCTGCGATCGCCAACCCAGCCTCCCTGGTGAGCTGATTCTGGAGGAGCTCGGCACCTGATGGGAGATTCAGCAGTAGCAGTCGCCGGGTTCCATTCCACATAGCATCTGCCTGTTCTTCGGGAGTAGCCAGTAGTCGCACGCTCACTGCGTCTCCATCATCCACAAGGGCCGGATAGGCGGTCACGGCGTGGTCTCCGCCTGCTATTTCGATCGACCGTGGCAGATCGCCGATGCTCCACTGCTTGAGATCTGAAACCTCGATGGGATGGCGCGCTTCTACCGTTCGGGATCGGCCCGCCTCTCTCAGGGTGTCCTTCAGGATCCTCAGGTCTCGCCCCTCGGCCATGACCGTTCCATCGGCGGCGACTACCTGAAACCAAGGTCGCAGATGGGGAGGGAGCGAGTCGAGATCGAATGCGTCTGGCGGAATCGGGTCGCCGAGGGAGCGGGAGAGCTCCCTGCGCAGGTAGGCGGTCAGGCCGATACCTGCCGGCATGCCTCCAGCGAGCAGCCGGCGTGCAGTTTCCGGAATCGGGGTGAATCGACGGCGGAATCTCTTGGGAAGTGAGCGGATCAGCGCAATCACCAACTCTTCCCTGAGTCCCGGGATGTGCCACTCGAAGACGGAGGCGTCGAGTCGATCGAGGTTGGCGAAGGGGACCACCACCGTTACGCCGTCGGTAGGACTGTCGACATCGAACTCGTATCCGAGCGGCACCTCGATGTCGCCATACGTCCAGACTTCCGGGTAGGCGGAGTCGTCAATCGAATCGGCATCGGGGTCGATCAGGTCGTCGACGGAGAGGTCGAGTAGGTGCGGCTGCTTGGGTCGTGTTCGTCGCCACCAGGCATCGAAGTGCCTAGTGGAGAGGACATCGTGCGGGACCCTCGCATCGAAGAGCTCGTAGATCACGCGGTCGTCGACCAAGAGGTCGGTCCGGCGGGATCGCGCCTCCATTCCAAGCACCGTCTGGACTGCCGACCGGTTCCGTTCGACGAAATCGTGGGTGCCGTCCCAGTCTCCGGCCACCAGCGCGTTGAGTATGAAGAGTTCCCTGGCGGCAGCCGGATCGACCCGTCCGTACAGAACGGTGCGGTCGGTATGGAGTGGAAGGCCGAAGATTGTGACTGTTTCGTTTGCGATTGCGGCACCTCTTGTACGATCCCACCACGGGTCCGAGTGGCTTCGTTTGACCAGATGAGCGCCGGCGCTCTCGACCCATTCGGGGTCTATTGCGGCCACTCCCCGCGCCCACAGGCGGGTTGTCTCGACTAGCTCGGAGGCCATCACCCACTCAGGAGATCCTTTGAAGAGTGAGGATCCCGGGTTGATGGCGAACCTTGCTCCCCGCGCGCCGCGGTACTCGAAGCTATCCGGATCCTTCATACCTACGTGGGAGAGCAGCCCGGCGAGGACGGAGCGGTGTATCGCGTCTGGGTCGGCCGAATCCGGATTGCGATGGAGCCCGAGTTCGCCCGCTACCTCGCGCAGCTGGGCGTGGACGTCCTGCCATTCCCGGATTCGGCGATAGTGGAGGTATTCGTCCCGGCAGAGACGGCGGAACTGGCCGGACGTTCTGGATCGGCGCTCGGTATTCAGGTAGTCCCAGAGGTGTAGCCAGCTCAGAATGTCGGAGGTCGGATCCCGAAAGCGGGCATGAAACTGATCGGCCTGCTGTTCCTTCTCCGCCGGGCGCTCCCGCGGGTCTTGAATCGCCAGACCCGAAGCAATGATCAGCACTTCGCGGAGACAACCGTGGCGGTCGGCCTCGATGATCATTCTGGCTAAACGGAGATCGACCGGGAGTTTCACCAGCCGGCGTCCGAGCTTCGTCAACCAGCGACCGGTCCCTTCATGTGTGGGATCGACGGCTCCTAGTTCTTCAAGTAGCGCGACGCCGTCGCGAACACTCCGACGGTCGGGTGGATCGAGAAACGGGAATGATTCGATGTCGCCGAGACCAAGGCTGTTCATTTGCAGTATCACCGCGGCCAGGTTCGTCCGCAGAATCTCCGGTTCGGTGAACTCGGGGCGATTTTCGAAATCGGGCCGGTCGTACAACCTGATGCAGACGCCGGGGCCGAGCCGGCCGCAACGACCCGAACGCTGGTTGGCGGACGCCTGGGAAATCGGTTCGATGGGGAGGCGCTGGACTTTGGTGCGACGGCCGTAGCGGGAGATGCGAGCCGTTCCGGGGTCGATGACATACCTGATGCCGGGAACGGTTAGTGACGTCTCCGCCACGTTCGTAGCCAGCACAATCCGTCGCCCAGTGTGCGGTCGGAATACTCGCTGCTGCTCGGACGCCGACAATCTGGCATACAGCGGCAAGATCTCGGTGTGAGGCAATCGCAGCTCGGTCAAGGCACGAGCGGCGTCGCGGATCTCCCGCTCCCCGGAACAGAACGCAAGGATGTCGCCGGAGCCCTCCGTGAACAGCTCCTCAACCGCATCACAGATTCCCTGTGTCTGATCCCGCGGCTCGGAAAGCTCGGGGTCGTCGAGCGGTCGGTATCGGACCTCCACCGGGTAGCTGCGGCCCGAAACCTCGATGATGGGAGCGTTGTCGAAATGCGCCGCGAATCTCTCGGTGTCGATGGTGGCAGATGTGATGATCAACTTCAGATCTGGGCGCTTTGGGAGCAGGGACTTGAGGAAGCCGAGGAGAAAGTCGACATTGAGACTTCGCTCGTGGGCTTCGTCGATGATGATCGTGTCGTAGGCCAGCAGTCGGCGATCCCTGTGTATCTCTGCCAGAAGGAGGCCGTCCGTCATCACCTTGACGAGAGTGGTATCGCCTACCTTGTCCGAGAACCGGACTGCGTATCCGACAGTTCCACCGATGGTCGTTCCGATTTCCTCCGCAACTCGATCGGCAATGGAGCGAGCCGCGATCCGGCGAGGCTGCGTGTGCCCGATGTAGCCGTCAATGCCCCGACCGAGTTCCAGGCACAGCTTGGGAATCTGGGTGCTCTTACCCGAACCGGTTTCGCCCGCCACGATCACGACCTGATGGTCACGAATTGTCTCGAGCAGGTCCTTCCGCCGGTCGGTGATTGGCAGTTCGGCCGGATAAGCGAGCTTCCGAGGCAGGGCAGCCTTGCGTCGGGCGTATCTGTCCCGAGCCGCCTCAATGTCGTTGGTCAGTTCATTGATGACCGATGTTCGTCGTTCGGCCGATTCGATTCTGGCAACGCCGGACAGGCGACGTTGCAGTCGCCGCCTGTCGACCAGAGTGACGCCCTGCAGCTGGGAGCGAAGTGATTGGAGTGGATCGGACATGGGTGCCCGCTACATGATGCCCGTCGAGGCCGCGGGCAGCCAGCCGATAATCCAGGATGTGCGGTTGCGGTGGGCCCGCCGTTCCACCTAGTGGTCGAGCGCTTTGTCCATCTCCCGCAACCGCGCCGACAAGCTGATCAGGAGCTTGCGGTCGAAGCCGGGCAGGTTGTCGACCAGATATCGGAAGTCATGGCGATGGATGACCAGCAAGTTGGCATCAGATTCGACGCGAAGCGAAGCACTCCGAGGCTTCCCGTCGATCAGCGACATTTCCCCTAGGACCTCTCCCTCATCGTGAAGCGAGATCCGTCGATTGTTCCGTCGGACTGCAACCGTTCCGCGCAAAATGACGAAACATTGGTTTCCTCTTTCGCCCTGGTCGGCGATGACGGTGCCCTTGGCCACTTCGACCTCATCAGCTCGCTTTGCGACCTCGATTAGATCTTTCTGACTCAAGCTTGCAAACAGAGGGATCTGTTTGAGCATGTCGACCTTGTCCGATCGACGGCGAAGAATCGTCATGGGTGTGTCTCCCCTCAGGCGTTGGTGGGGAGTGTAAACGCCTGACGGCCTAGGTGGACGTGCCGGATCAATCTTCGTCGAGGTCGAGAGCAGCCGAATTGATGCAGTACCTGAGCCCGGTCGGATTCGGTCCATCATCGAAGAGATGGCCAAGGTGGCTGTCGCAGTTGGCACACATGATTTCGGTCCGAACCATGCCGTGGCTGCGATCTTCCTTCGTCGTGATGCGGCCATCATCTACTGCTGCATAGAAAGAGGGCCATCCGCTTCCGGACTCGAATTTGGTATCTGAGCGAAATAGCTCGTTACCGCAGGCGACACAGCGATAGACGCCCGGTTCCTTGGTGTTCCAGTACTTGCCGGTGAACGGTGGTTCGGTAGCAGCTTCCCGTGTCACGGCGAACTGCTCCGGGGTGAGGCGCTCTTTCCACTGCTCGTCGGTGAGGCGGGGAAACTGTGTGTCTGTCATGGGTTGTCCCTCCTGATTCGTATTGCAAACGTACCGCGGCTGGGCGTTTAGTTGGCAAGGTCGACGGCGGCTTGGCGGAGGGCATCGCCGCGAATTGTCCTGGCCGAGCCGAATCCGCCTATGTAGCGGGCCTCTTCCGGGACCAGGCGGAACAGGGTGAAGTCGCCCAGTTGTAGGCGCGGCGCCGCCGCTGGGAACCGCTCGACGTAGAACTCCCAGGCAGCAGCGAAAGAGGGGTTGGACCGTTCAATCGCTTCGACTCGTCCCTGGACACTGACTCGCGGCAGCGTTTGGGGATCCAGAACCTCCGGGCGATCAGGGAGTGATATAGCCAGCGACCCGGACGCCTCGCCCTCCAGGTTGCGGGTGTGGCGTGCCAGTCGACTCAAGAACATCGTCAAGCCCGTCAGCTCCGGTTCGGCCGCATAGGAGACCATGGATGCGAGTGGCCCACGATCACCATGGCTGGCTAGTGCGGCCCAGCGGCCGCCGGTGATTAGCCGCACCGCTTCGTGTGCTTCGGTGGTTAGGTCGGTCATGGGTCGAGCCTATCGGCTCCATACCGAGACGTGTTTGCCGGAGTCGTCTCCGAAAGGTGATCTATCCCAATCCCCCCATCGGCTGCGTAGCTGTAGGCCTGCCAACCGAGCCATGAGGTCGAGTTCGGCCGGCCAGGCGTAGCGGAGTGAGACCGGCATCAACCGGGCGGGTTCCTCGTCCTCGATGATGATCGTCTGGCTGTCGACCCTTTGCTTGGCTGGCGAGTGCAGCGCCACGTCGATCTCTGTCCGGTTGAGAGCGATGTGACTGACGCTGGTTCGCTGCCCGCGGTCGAAGCGAGATAGGTCGGGTACGAACGCCTCCATCAAGAAGACGCCCTCGCCGCTCAGGTGAGTCGCCACCGTCTCGAAGCAGGTCGTCTGTGCATCCTGAGTCAAGAGCCCGAAGAAGGTGTTGAAGGCGACGAAGATGAGATCGAAGGTCTTGTGGAGATCGAATCGCTCGAAGTCTCCGATGGTGACCGGGATGGAGCTTCCGAGATCCTTGGCGCGCATCTTCGAGACCATCGCCTCCGACGAGTCCAAGCCTTCGATCGAAACGCCCCTGGCACGGAGGGGGATGGCCAACCGCCCGGTTCCGATTCCGAGTTCCAGAGCGCGACCTCCATTGGTCATCTCTTCGAGTAGATCGATCTGCATTTCCGAGGGCGGTGAGTCGTAGATATCGTCGTAGAGGTCGGCGATGCGATCGCCGTAGGTTGCTGTCGTGTAGTCGTCCATGGATCAAGTCAAGCGAATCCGGTCAGCGTTTGGCTGGGCTTTTCCCGAGCACTCCTGCAGAAGTCCTCGAGCGATCCCACCAGGCGAACGCAGCAGCTCCGACAACGACCAATCCCGCGGCCAGCCACCACATGGCTCGGTAGTCACCAAACCGAATCGCCAGTCCGAACATGGGCCCACCGATGAGCGTGCCGACATCGAACACCGCGGTGAAGATCGCCGATGCCGAACCTCGTTCCGAGGGTCTGGCTCTGGTGACCACCATTCCGAACATGATCGGGAAGACATATCCGTGACCCACACCGCTGAGGAAACCGGCGATGGCCATGTCCAAAGCACTATCCGCCCAGCTGAGAACGATGAAGCCTGCCGCCATCATCCCGAAGGCCGGAAACATGACGCGCTTGTGCCCGAGTCGGTCCGGCAGGTCGGCGGCCACCATTCGGAGGCCTATTGCGGTTGCCGTGTAGACACCAAAGAAGAGGCCGACGGAACCGAATCCCGTTTCGATCACGAAGGTCTTGAGGAAAGTGAAGAAGGTGGCAAGAGCCAGGGCGAATACGAGAGCAGCGAGCCAGAGTGGGCGGAGGTCGCGCTGGCCAAAGGCTGCCCAGAATCCTCGCCGTTCCTCCGAAACCTCGGCACCATGCACATCCTGCAGTGGCAGCGCGACGAGCAGAGCTGCGACGGCCAAGCCCATAGCGGTTACGAAGAGGGTGGTGAAGTCCCCGATGGCGAGTATGCCGTCGCCGAGGATGCCTCCAAGCCCGATCGGCATCAGTCCGGAGATACCGAAGATGGCGATCCCCTGGGTTCGGCGCGTCACGGGGACGACGTCGGCCGCGTAGGTGAACAACGAGGTGAAGAGAGTGGCCGAGGCCAGGCCATGGAGTATACGAACGATGTATATCCACGGGCCCAATGCGTTTACGGTGAGATACAAGGCGAGGACGGCAACGTGCAGGACATTCCCGGCGATGATGACCTGGCGGCGGCCCCTCACATCCATCGCTTGACCGATCCAGGGACGGATGACGATCGATGCCAGCGCAGTCACGCCAACCAGGATGCCGATCTGGACCTCATCCGCGCCGAGGTCCTGGAGGTAGCCGGGGAAGTGCAGAAAGAGACTCCAGGCAAGCTCCATGAACGTGTTCGCTGCGAACACAGAGACAAAGGCACGGGTGAAGAGCGGCTCCGGCATCGCCGCTCAGTGTATGCCCCGATCCCTGCCCCAGAATCCTCGGGAGAAGGCTCAATCGTTGAAGGTTTCGAGG
>JBLYYS010000165.1:0-3090 GCA_048550235.1 Acidimicrobiia bacterium
AACCCGTTCTCTGGGGACGGGAACCCGATTCGCTGTTCGATGTTCTGGACCCGCTGGAGGGTCACGGCCATGTTGTACATCTTGCTCCGTGAGGCGGCTGTCGGCCTCGTCGCAAGATCCTGTCGGCCTCAGATCCGCTCGATAAAGGCCTTGAATCGGTGGCCAACCTGTCGAAATCGACCAGGGATCGAACAGCGATAGTGACTATTCGCGAATAGCCCTCAAGAAGCGGATGTCTCACTGACGATGACTAATGAGTAGCTAGCAAAACAAACTAGTTACACACCAGGGACAAGGACAAGGACAGGAAAATGGATTCTTCGGATCGTAACCAGCTCGTCACCGAAAACCTCGACCTCGTTGGCCACATCGTGGCGGAGGTTTCCGTTCGCTACCCACGCCACGTTGATCGCAAAGAGCTGTGGAATGCCGGAGCCCTAGGCCTTGTCGAAGCATCACGACGGTTCAACGAAGATGCCGGCATTCCGTTCGCACGCTACGCCGCAATCCGGATTCGAGGAGCGATCATCGACTCGACCCGGACACGCGACTGGGCGACCCGATCGGTGCGTCGTAATCTTCGTGAGATCCAGCAGGCAACCTCGGACTTCGAGGAGCACACCGGTCGTCGTCCCACCGACGATGACCTCGCCCGGTCGATTGGCATTACTAGCCGGGAACTCTCCGAGCGGCAGGCGCAGGCGAGCTACAGCACCCTTCTCCATCTCGACCAGGATGACTCTGAAGAGTCGCCGCTTCGAGATCAGGTTGCCGAAGAGCGCACGCAGATTCTGCCTGAAGACGCTCTGGAACACCGTGAGCTGCTGGGCACCCTCAAGGCGGCAATCGAGTTTCTCCCTCCAGTGCAGGCAGAAGTTGTCTCCCGCTACTACCTGCACGGGGAGTTGCTCCAGGACATCGCAGACGATCTCGAGGTCACCGAGGCCCGGGTCTCGCAGATCCGTGCCGAGGCACTGTCGTCCATGCGGTCCTACTTCTCGACACTGTACGACGGTCTGCCCGACGTCGCTGACACCACACCAGGCAAGCGTGCCCGGGCGGCGTACCTGTCGATCCTTTCCGAGAACACCACCTGGCGTTCACGGCTCGAGACGGGTGTGCCGGCGGACAGCTCGCTGGCCGTCTAGAGGCCAGACATGGACTCGAGTCTCCCCGAGCGGAATCTCTCGCTTTGGCGGATCGCGACTGAGCCCGATGTAGACCTGCGCAAGGTCGCCATTCACGCTTCAACGGTGCCGGACGTTGCTGCCGCCATCGTTCGCTACGCCAACTCCGCGTATGTTGGAGCTGCCTTTCCGGTCGGAACCGTGCTCGGAGCGGTTGTACGGGTTGGATCCCGAACCGTTGGAGCCCTCGCCCTCGCCGCCGCCAGCCGC
Source organism: Acidimicrobiia bacterium (assembly GCA_048550235.1). Taxonomy (GTDB): domain Bacteria; phylum Actinomycetota; class Acidimicrobiia; order Spongiisociales; family JAHEDJ01; genus JAHEDJ01. The sequence goes on from JBLYYS010000165.1 coordinate 1,398, forward strand.
GGCCTCATGGGTGGCTGGGGTACCGCCGAGAACTGGGAAGACGCTTTGGTCGTCGGAAGGGCTGCCCGCCTCACAGGACGTCTGGCCGGAGTAACCCGGGACGAGTCTGAAGAACTCTTCGTCGCCGGTCTCTTCTCGGGCATCGGAACGATGCAACTCAGTCAGCGCGATTCCGGATACCTACCCTGGCGACGCCGCCTCATCTCACAGGGACACTTCTCCGAGGAGATCGTCTACCGCGAGGAGATGGTGTACGGCGCCGACCACGCCGCCATGTCCGGCCGGATCCTCACTCAATGGGGCTTTCCCACCAGCGTCGCCGCCGCCGTCGCCGCTCACCACCGGCCCTCCGAGTCCAAGGTCGAGAGGTCGCTGGCAGCCGCCATGGCAATCACCGGCCGAGAATCTGAGATCGGTGGATGCATTGATAGCGACTTCGAGTTCGCTCTGTCGACTCTCAATCTCGAAGAGCACGCCACCTTCATTCGCACCGAGGCCACCCTCTTTGCAGAAGCCGCCGTCGCTGCCGTCATCGGCGGCGAGTCCGAAACCGACTCCGCCGAGGTCGCTTCCGGCTGAGCAAGGTCAGGGGAGCGGTTGTTGTCCCATCTCCCGGGATTGGTTCTCTTTCCGCTCTTCCAACTGTGCCGACAGGACTGCTGATAAGGAGATTCAATGATGAACTGTTGGGAGTACATGACGTGCGGCCGGGAGGCAGGTGGTATCAACACCGCGCAACTCGGGGAATGTCCGGCATTCACGATGCAGACCGGCGACGCCTGCTGGCTCGTCACCGGCACGTTCTGTGAGGGTGAAGTCCAAGGCACTCACGCCCAGAAGATCCGCAGTTGCATGTCCTGTGACTTCTACAAGCAGTTCGATTTCGCCCACCGTGCTGCCGTTCGTTCACGAGTGGCTTGATATCAGGGACAGGTAGGTAGGGCTCTAGTTGGCCCGAGGGTCAGAGGTCTATTGCCAGCATTCTCTTCAGATCGATGACGAGAAGGAGTCCCTCGTGGGAGCGAGGTTGACGGCTCTGGCGTCCTCCTCCGAGGCGGGAGTTTGGCGCGCCGGCTGCGCCGGCACGTGTGAGTTGCTGCGCAATTCAAGCCCATTGGCGTTCCTCTCCCGCTTGCGGGGGAGGTGGTCTCGCCGGCAGGCGAGAGCGGTGGGGGCCTGCCGGCTACGCCGGCAGGTTGGAGTTCCTTTGGAACTCCTGCCTTACCCCGTGCCGTTACGGAAACCAACGGCCAAGGGCCAATGGCTAACGGCCCTCTGAGATTTCTTCGGGTTCTTCCGTAAACAGCCGTTTCCGGTCCTTTTCTGTCACACCCAGTTCATATCTTGTACGTATGAGACAGAAGGTTCTCGACCAACTGACAACCGACGCATTAGAGCAGCGACTCATCGAACTGGAGTCCTACGTTGCTCGTATGCGAGCAGAACAACTGGTCCTATTACGAGAGGCAGATCAACGGCAGACACCACTTGGAGACGGCTGCCGTTCCCTCCAAGAATGGACAGCCGGCCGACTCGACATCGCCCCAGAGACCGCCAAAACCCTGGTAGCTGCCGCCCGGGTATTGGAGAACCTTGCGAATCTCGAAGAATCGTTGGGTTCGGGACTGGCATCGTTCGACCGGATCACCGCCACAGCAAACTTGACAGCCGTTGGAGCCTCCCCCGGTCAGGT
>JBLYYS010000166.1:0-2532 GCA_048550235.1 Acidimicrobiia bacterium
AAGGCGACAAGCGTTCCCAAATAGCCGATCACCCAAACGTCGCCGTGGTCCGACAACACCGGTAATCCGAGGAGTAGGCCAAACAAGAACGCGGCAACACCGAGAAACGTGGTGAACAACGTCACGAAGCCGAACCAGGTGAAGCCAGGCCCAAACCCGGCGACGACCAGCTTCGTGGTGTTGAGAGGGAATAGATAGACATCCTCGACTCGTGCAGCCAGCAGAGCCTCGGGACCGAGTTCTGCGTTGATGTCACGTTCCAGCCTCGCCGCATAATGGCGGGCAAACAGCAAGTAAGAGGCATCGAAGGCAGTCATCGTGGCGCCAAAGAGCGCCACAACGGGAATCAGGAGAAAGGCCTCCGGAACCCAACCCCACCCCAGCACGAACAGGACGATGGTGGCGACGCTCGTGAACCGAACGTCCGAGAAGAACCGCTCGTGGTAGTACCGGGTCATTCCCCGCATCCGACCAAGTTGTTCGGTTTGTACACGAATCGATTCGTTCATGTAATCAATCTAGAAGACAACCTCATCCGGCGACACCGTCCTCTACGAAGAAAGGTAGATGACATACTCAAGACAGGGAATACAGACAGTTGAGCCGGGCCCTGGGCAGGAGTCCGTGTGGGACTTCCCGCGGCCTCCCCGAGTCGAGTCGGAGGCGCGGCCGGTCAAGATTGTCTTCGCCGGACAGACGATTGTGGAGACCGACGGGGCCTTGCGAGTACTCGAGACCAGCCACCCGCCGAACATCTATGTCCCATTCGAGGATGTGAGCCGAGAGGTGCTGCGCGCCAACGACCGACGCACAATCTGCGAATGGAAAGGTGCCGCCGACTACTGGGATGTGGTTGTCGGATCCAGGTCCGCCGAATCTGGCGCCTGGACCTACGCCAAACCGCGACCCGACTACCACGAGATCTCCGGCTATGTCTCCTTCTATCCGGCGTTGATGGACGGCTGCTACCTCGGAGATGAACAGGTCACCCCGCAGCCGGGCGGTTTCTACGGCGGCTGGATCACGCCCGACGTCGTTGGCCCATTCAAAGGTGCCGAAGGCACGTGGGGCTGGTGAGACGGATATGAAGATCCTCGTCACAGGCGCCTCCGGTTACATAGGCGGAAGACTCGTCCCGGCTCTCCTCGCGGCCGGCCATTCCGTCCGTTGCATGAGTCGCAATCCCGCCAAACTCGAGCAACAGCCGTGGTTCGACGAAGTCGAAGCGGTTGCCGCTGACGCTCTCGAAGGATCCAGCCTTGATCGTGCAATGGCAGGATGTGATGCCGCCTTCTATCTGATCCACTCTATGGATGGTGCCGACACCGACTTTGGTGATCGGGATCGCCGTGCGGCCCAGAACTTCGCACACGCTGCTGCGAAAGCACAAATGAAACGAATCGTCTACCTGGGCGGTCTCGGTGGAGGCGATGAACTGTCGAAGCATCTGAGTAGCCGGCAGGAGGTCGGCCGAATTCTCGCCGCGGGTCCGGTTGACACCACGGAACTTCGGGCCGCAGTCATCATCGGGTCCGGTTCCGTTTCCTTCGAGATGCTGCGTCATCTCACAGAGGTCCTCCCGGTGATGATCACTCCCCGATGGGTTCGTACCCGCTGCCAGCCGATAGCGATCAGCGATGTACTCAAGATCCTGGTAGCGGCCATCGAAGAGCCCCCCGGAAACTCCCATGTCTGGGAAATCGGAGGTCCCGACCAACTCAGCTATCAAGACATGATGCGCGGTTATGCGGAGGTTGCCGGCCTATCGAAACGAGTGATCATGCCCGTACCTGTCTTGAGTCCCGGACTCTCGAAGCATTGGATTGGACTCGTGACCCCGCTGCCAACGGGCGTTGCCAAGCCCCTGGTTGAGAGCCTCCGAAACGAGGTCACCGTCGAAGACAACCGGATCGCGGAGGAACTGACGGGCGGGTTGATCGGGTATCGGGAATCGGTGCGCAAGGCCCTCAGCACGGCAACCACCTCGGTGGTAGCGACCCGTTGGTCGGACTCCTCCACCTCACCGGCTGAACCGCTGCCTACCGATCCGGAATGGGCAGGAGCGACGCTCAACAGTGATCGCCAAGCGATGACCACAAGCGCTTCACCGTCTGACGTTTTCTGGGCGTTCTCCCGCATCGGCGGAGACGTTGGCTACTACTCGACCGACTGGGCCTGGAGCTTGCGAGGAGTTGCCGACAGTCTCATTGGTGGAGTCGGCCTCCGGCGAGGAAGACGGCACCCCGAATCACTGCGGCTCGGAGAATCCGTGGACTTCTGGCGTGTTTCTGCCTTGGAGCCCGATCGGAGACTGCAGCTGCATGCCGAGATGAAGGTGCCGGGCGAGGCCTGGCTCGAGTTTGAGGTGGAAGATACCCCGACCGGCAGTCTCCTCAAGCAGACGGCTTCCTTCTATCCGCGTGGATTGCTGGGCCGCCTCTACTGGCTGACCCTGGTCCCGTTCCACGGTGTGATATTCAAGAAGATGGCGAAAGGCATCATCGAAGCTGCCGAGAAACGTTCCACGAGTTC
>JBLYYS010000167.1:0-4724 GCA_048550235.1 Acidimicrobiia bacterium
AAAGCTGATCAGAGCAATCTCTCGGGTGTAACGCCCAATTCGCTAGCGCGACGCGATCTGTCACCGGCAGTTCGTATGATGCGGGCGTGCGAGATGGTGATGCCGGAACCGAAGATGGCTACTGGGAAATGCTGGCGGGCATGGTTCCCGGCGGCGAGGACTCGCCCGTCACGAATCCGACCACTCTCCCACTGCCCTCTGATCCGCCGCAACGTACCCGGGAACCGGTTGAGATCTCCGACGGAGAACTACACGATTCCCTCCGGACAACTTTCGGTTTCGGGTCCTTTCGGCTCGGTCAGCAGGAAGTCATCGAAGCCATTCTCTCCGACCGTGACTGTCTGGCCGTCATGCCCACCGGTTCGGGCAAGTCACTGACATATCAACTGGCGGCGCGTCTGCTGGGCGGCACGACGCTCGTGATCTCTCCGTTGATCGCACTGATGAAAGACCAGGTGGACTCAGCCAGGGACACAGGTCTGGAAGCAACCTTCATCAACTCGAGCCTCGAGCCCGAGGAGAGAGCGACTCGAATCGCGGACGTGCGGCAGGGTCGATATGAACTCGTCTACGTATCTCCGGAGGGTCTCGCCGCCTCCTTGGGTTCTGCCCTGAACGGAGTCGACATCAGGCTGATCGCCGTCGATGAAGCCCACTGCATCAGCCAGTGGGGTCACGACTTCCGGCCCGACTACCGCCGGCTGCAGAATCTGAAGACCCGCTACAACGTTCCGGTGTTGGCGCTGACCGCAACCGCCACCCCGAGAGTACGCGAGGACATCTCGCTCCAACTCGGATTGATCGACCCTGTCGATGTGCAGTCCTCCTTCTTCCGTCCCAACCTGCGGTTGCAGGTCATGAAGAAAGGAACCCACGACGGGAGGCAAATCAAGGCCAAGGAACAGATCGGCAAGCTCTGCCACGACAGGATGGGAGAGAGTGGAATCGTCTACACGCTCTCGCGCAAGTCGGCCGAATCCACTGCCGCCTATCTCCGCAGCCTCGGTCTCAAGTCGGCGGCCTATCACGCCGGACTCGATACCGACACCCGCACCAAGGTCCAGGACGGATTCGTACGAGACGACATTCACGTCGTCTGCGCAACGATCGCGTTCGGTATGGGTATCGATAAGAGCAACGTCCGTTTCGTGATTCACCGCGACATGCCCAAGTCGATTGAGTCCTACTACCAAGAGATCGGGCGGGCTGGCCGCGACGGACTCGATAGCGACTGCGTCCTCTTCTACTCGTGGGCAGATGTGATCCAACTCGAGCGAATGGTCGCGAGGGACGAGAGCGCCCCCGCCCAACAGAGACAGATTCGACGCATGTACGACTTCGCCGAGGCGGCCATGTGCCGGCACCAGGCGATCGCCGGATATTTCGGCGAAAGGATCGGAGCTTGTGAGCAATCATGTGACTACTGCACAGATCTCGACATCACATCCGCCGACTTGCCTGATCAGTTTGTGACGCCGGGTGCCTCGAGAGCCGCGATTGACGCCGACTCCCTCTCCCGAGATGAGACAGATCTCTTTGAAGCACTGCGCGAGCTTCGCAAGGAAATCGCCGACGAGCGGGGGTTCCCCGCCTACATCGTGTTCAACGATGCCACTCTGAGAGAAATGGCCACGGCTCTCCCATCCACGTCGTACGAGTTCCTGGCCATCAACGGCGTCGGACAGAAAAAGCACGACTCATACGGGGAGGCCTTTCTCACGCTGATCCAGCAATGGAAGGCGAATGATTCGACCGCCATCGGCGATTCCCAATGACCCGGTTCATCGTTGTCGCCGACTCGCACATCCGATTCCCTGACGATGACGTCGAGACCTACCCATCCAACGCCCACATGGTCGCTCGCAACGAATACGTGGTCGAGCTCTGTAACCAGATTGAAGCCTCCTTCGTCATTCATCTCGGCGACGTTGTTCATCCATTGCCGGTCGAGAGCGGGCACGAACCGGCAGTCGAACTGGCCGCGCAGGTCTACGAACAGCTCACTCATCCGATTCACTTCGTCCCCGGTAACCACGATGTCGGCGACAAGCCCAACGCCCTGGTTGCGGTCCCACCGGTCGCAGATGAGTTCTACGAGGTGTTCGAACGACAGTGGGGCGACCCCTTCAAATCGTTCGACGTGGCCGATTCGCACTTCGTGATCATCGACACACCGGTCCTGAACTCGGGCCTCGAGCGCGAGGCCAAACAGCGGGAGTGGCTCGAGGCAGACCTGTCTGCGGCGTCGGCCGCCGGGCAAAGGATCTTCATGTTCACCCACTACCCGCCCTTCGTTCGCGAGCCACAGGAACGCGAGCACTACGACAACCTCGGCGAACCCGGCCGATCCTGGCTACTCGAGCTCATCAAGCAGCATCGCGTCGAAGCGGTGTTCTCCGGCCATGTCCACAACTTCATCTATAACCATCTGGACGCCACCGACTTCTACGTCGTACCTTCGACCGGCTTCGTCCGCCCCGACTATTCAGAGCTATCTGCAGTCGTCCCCGAAAGCGAGAATGGGAGGGATGACCCCGCCAAGCTGGGATTCTTCGTCGTAGATGTAGCCGGGGCCGGGCACAGGATTCGACCTATTCGCACGAACGGCGCTTCGGGCTCGGCCCCGCTCGCGATCCCTCTCAGGTCCAGCCTCCGGCCGGATTGGCAGTCTCCGCTCGGCGTGACTCTCAGGCACGGGTGGATGACGGACATCGAGTTTCCAACCGCAGGACTGGATGAGTTCGCTCGCAAGACGGTACGTAACGACGCCACCTTGCCTGCACTCTGGGAAGCAAGGATCAACCAGCTGCGCATTCCTCTTGCAGATGCCGGGACACCGGAACGGGTGGCGCGACTGAAAGCCCTGGCCGGTCGGGGAAACCGTTTCACGGTCTACTCAGCGGGCGTCCCCAACGAGGCTGGATTGGCGACCATCGAAGCGCTTGGTCCCGCACTGAACAGATGGGAGCTCATCGTGCCACCCCAATCGTTCGAACCGGTTGCCGAGTTCCTGGCAGGTCTCGATCCGGTAACTGCGCCCAATATCGCACTCGGCCCCATCGTGCCGGTCGGCGATCCGAGCTCACCTATCCACCACTTCGTCTCCACCGGTTTCGCTTCCGCGGACGATCCACTCATCGATCGGTGGTTGCGACACGACCCTGCCTGCCGCGTCGGCGAACTCATTTTCAGAATCGCCTCGGATCAGGAGATCGGGCCTGCAATCGAAGACGCTCATCGAACTGCAACTCGTGTGTCGAGAGGGGCGGTCGCTGTGATCGACCTTCCGAGGGCGGGCGAAAGCACCTCCTTCGACGATGACCCAGCCGTCTCTCTGAGGGTGGCCGACGCGGTGAGCGCCGCAAGACTGCATCCCGAGGTGACGGTCTTCCTCGACGGCTTCATGGATCACGATCGCAGTTACTACCCCCGCCATGGACTGATCGACCGCCACCACAATCCGCGGCCCGCGCTCTACGAGCTGATCGAGGATTGACGATCTAGCACCGGAGATCTCATCCAGCGCACTCAACCGCTATGAGAACAGCGTCACCACTGTGGCGATCGTCGCGGCCAGGAATCCGACAGCCCCCAACAGCATCCACCACGAGTCGCGGAGAGTCGGGAGACGGACAGAAACTCCATCGTTGACCCCCGGCCAGACGGTGAACCCTCGGCGCTGTATGAGGTGATGAAGGGGCCATTGCACAGCGATCCCAACCAACGCTGCGAGCGACAACATGGCCCAGAAGAAAGGACTCGTCGGCGCCGGAAGAGTCGAGAACCAGCGACTGTCGAAGTAGACCGTGACCGACAACAACACCGCAACGCCGGCCAGCATGGTGGTCAACTCAGCCAGTAATCCGCGCCTGACGGCCGCTCCGTAGCCACGGACCCCGGCCCGCAGCAGCATCGGTGCCCTGACTGCCAGTAGACCCACTGCCAGAGGCACCACCAACACCGCCGCAAGGACCCCCAGCGGGCCGGATTCGTCGGTTTGCTGCAAGAGAATCAGCGTGCTCCCAATCCAAGCCAAACCGTACCCGGCCATACAAACCACCGAAGCTCGGGCAGACTCCCCTGCCGATCGTGATTCGCGACCGAACACGAAGGGCGCGATCGGTCCAACCAGGACGGTTGCGAACATCCACACGGCCCAACTCCAGAGGCCGGACGAGCTACGCCGCAGCCGAGTTGCCATCCAGACGAGTGATCCGAGAACGACCACCAGCCAGGCCATGACCACGAAGCTGAGCCGGCGCAACGCACTCGCGCTCAGAATTGGATCGACGACCTCCGATCGGGACGGGAGACCCACCGTGTTCCCATCGCTCCGCAGAACGGACACCGGAAACGCCGTGATCGCGGCTCGACGGAGAACGTCCGCCTGATCCATCTGGCCCGAACTGGCCAATGCCTGGCGCATCGACCAGAGCTCACGCTCCAGAAGCAGCCGACCGGCCTCATCCTCGACCGTGTTCAACTCACCGACAAGTTCAGCCTGTGCGGCCATCCAATCGATCTCCGGCAGCTCCACCTCGTTGTTGATCGGGAAGAGGAAGTGCCGGTAGAACGCCAGCATCAGCGCCGACCTGGATAGATCTCCGCCTCCGATTCCCGGAAAGGGGACCGTCATGTTGTCCGTGTTGGCAAGCACGATGAACGTGAGGTTCTGATCGGGCGCTTTCAGATACAGGGCCGACGTCGATGGCGGCCATCGACCG
>JBLYYS010000168.1:0-2956 GCA_048550235.1 Acidimicrobiia bacterium
AGTCGACAACATCGACCTCAGGGCCGCCACCTCGGCCGGTGTCCTGGTGGTCAACGCGCCCCAGGCGAACATCATCAGTGCAGCTGAACACACCATGGCGCTTCTCCTCGCCCAAGCTCGCAACATCGCACCAGCCGATGCCAGCATGCGGGCCGGCCGATGGGATAGAACGGTCTATCAAGGAATCGAGTTGCATGGAAAAACACTGGGGATCATTGGCCTCGGGCGTATTGGTTCGCTCGTCGCGCAGCGGGCGCTGTCGTTCGGGATGCATCTTGTGGCCTTCGACCCGTATGTCTCGTCGGAGCGCGCTCGACGCCTGGGCGTAGATGTCGCCGACACGCTCGACGATCTATTCGGGCAGGCCGACTTCATCACGATCCACCTGCCGCGCAACCAGGAGACGGAGGGCCTGATCAATCGGGAGGCCTTGTCGAAGATGAAGGATGGTGTGCGAATCGTCAACGCATCTCGTGGTGGGATAGTCGACGAAGCGGCTCTCGTGGAAGCGGTCCGAGCCGGCAAAGTCGCTGGGGCCGGACTTGATGTCTACGCAGACGAACCCCTCGGAGAGAGTCCGCTGATTGACATACCCGAGATTGTACTGACGCCGCATCTCGGCGCATCCACGGTGGAGGCGCAGGACAAGGCCGGCACCGACGTCGCCGCCGCTGTTGGGGCGGCGTTGCGCGGAGAGCTGGTCTTGTCGGCGGTCAATGTCGATCTCGGTCGGGACGTTGGCGATGAGACCCGGGAGTTCCTGGGCGTTGCCGAGTATCTAGGCGTCATCTTCTGTCGTGTGGCCCAGGGATTGCCGGACCATCTCGTTGTCCGAGCCGAAGGCCGTATTGCCGACTATCCGATCAAACCACTGCGGCTGTCCGCTCTCAAAGGCGCTTTCGGTGTTGTGAGTTCGGCTCCTGTCTCATTTGTCAATGTTGAGGGTCTAGCCGAGCTGAACGGATTGATAGTTGATGATGAGTCAACCCCCGAGTCTGCTGAGTTCGTATCGCTCTTGCGGTTGTCGGGTGTTGTCGGCGGCAGAACGGTATCGGTGGCCGGAACGATCGGCCGTAAGGGTCCTCACCTCGTGTCGATATTCGGGCACGAGGTTGAACTGAAAATGTCTCGTCACATGCTGTTGGTGAGAAACTCCGATGTGCCGGGCGTGATCGGTCGCGTCGGCAGCTACCTGGGTGAAGCGAGGATCAACATTGCCAACATGGCAGTAGGCCAGTCCCCTGAGACCGGCGATGCGGCAATGATGGGCTTGAGTCTCGATCGTGCGCTCAGCGACGGGGAACTCGAGGAGTTCAGAGCGCTCGATGGTGTCGAAGAGGCTCAGCAGGTCGAGTTGCCGCTGTGAGATGCAGGAATCAGGCGATCCAGGCGTAGAGAGCCCAGCCGGCAGCCAGACCGTAGAGTCCGGCCACGAGATCGTCGGCGGTGATTCCCCATCCGTCGGGTAGTCTCTCGGCCGCTCCGACGCCGGGCGTTTGCTTGAAGATGTCGGCGGCTCTGAAGACCAACCAAGAGACGACTGCAGGCCAACCGACCAGACCGATTGTTGCCAGAAAGGTTCCGGCGGCTTCGTCCACCGTGATCCATCCCGGATCGCCCTGATCCGAGAAGTGGCCGGCGGACCAGATAGCCAGCACGGTGACGGCGACGGCGGCTGCCGCCTGTGCCCACCATCCGATCGACCCCAGCGCGAGCGACATTGCCAGAGCCAACGCCGATCCGACGGTACCGGAGCCCATGTCGGACCCGCGCAGCGAACGCAGTAGCAGGCCGGATCCGAACCATGAAGCGATGAAGCGGGGCATCTGCGGCAGGCTAATCGGCTGGGATCGGAGGGTTGCGGCCAAAATCCCACATGGCGTAGCCGAGGATGATGAACCCGAACAGCAAGAATTGAGGGGCGATCACTCCGGCGGCTGCAGTCAGCGAAGGCAGAATGCGGCGCCAGGACCCAAGGACCGAGCTCCGCCATGCGACGAAACCGAACACGCCGAGTCCGATGGGGATGAGTATGACGAACCCGGGCGCAATGCCGGCCACCGACGCAAGATTCAGAAGATCGTCGCTACTCGTCGCTGTCGCCACTGCTGCGACAGCGAAGCCGACGGCAACCAGCAGTACTCCGACTTGCGCGATCCAGAAACCGCCGGTCATCACCGGTGTTGAGACGTTGCGATGGATCCGTCGAAGGCCGATCAAGCCCCAGGCAAGAAGAGGTGTCAACACGGCAATGAGCGAGAATGCCAGCGCGTCTTCTTCAAAGCCGGAAGCGAGCAGCATTCCGGCTGCGCCACCGGCGGCGGCTATCCCCTCGGTGCGTCCCGAGTGGTCTTGCTGAGACGGGTCGATCATCAATGGCCGTTCTTTGAATGACCGAACGGTAATCGCGGGCCACTAGATTTCTGGAGTCAAACCTCGAAAGGAAGTCATGCAGCCATCCGATCTCGCCAGCTTTGTAACCCCATCGGATCCGCAGATCAGTCCGGATGGCGAGCGTATAGCTTTTGTCGTTAGTCGAATGGACTTGGAGGAAGACCGCTATGAGCGCTCGATCTGGGTCTGGGATGGGTCTGCCGCCCGGCCGTTCACCCATGGCCCCCTCGACCTCAATCCACGCTGGTCTCCAGACGGGCGGTCGCTGGCGTTCTTGAGGGGAGGCACCACACCGGAACAACGACCGCAGGTCGCTGTCATGCCGGCAGACGGTGGAGAAGCGAGGATAATGTCCGATGTGGCGCTCGGATGTGAAGAAATCGAGTGGTCACCGGATGGCAAGTTCATTGCTGCAGTCGGGGTTGCCTACCAGGGAGAGTGGGCCGATCTCGACGAGTCAGAGCGAAGTCGCCGACCGCGTCGGATCACTGATGTTCCATTTCGTTTCGACAACATGGGCTGGATTCATGATCGCAAACGCCACATCTGGCTGATCACCGCA
>JBLYYS010000169.1:0-3541 GCA_048550235.1 Acidimicrobiia bacterium
CGTCGGAGGCCAGGAACAGAACAGCGTCCGCCATTTCCTTCGCCTCACCGAACCGACCCATAGGTACATGGACCAGGCGTCGCTGGCGCTTCTCCTCGGTGTCGAGAAAACTCATCAGCAACTCGGTCCGTAGCGGGCCGGGGCACAAGGCGTTCACCCTGATGCCGTCCCTGGCGTGCACGACGGCCAACTCTCTGGTGAGAGCCAGAACTGCACCTTTGGAGGCCGTATAGGCAAGTTGCGGGGTGGCCGCCCCGACGATGGCCACGAACGAGGCGGTGTTGATGATCGAACCGCCTCCCGCGCGGAGTATCGCCGGAATGCCGTACTTGCATCCCAGGTAGACGCCCTTGGCGTTGACGGCCATCGTCTTGTCCCAAACGTCTTCGTCGGTGCTCACCGCGTCGCCGTCCTCGGACATCATGATTCCGGCATTGTTGAAGAGAATGTCCAGACGGCCGAACTCGCTCTCCGCCGCGGCAACCATGCTTCTGCACCCCGTTGCAGAAGACACATCGGCAACGGTACCCAACGCCTTGCCACCATTTGCCTTGATCTCCTCAACGACCTCGGCGAGAGCTCCTTCATCCAGGTCGACCGCCACTACCGCGGCACCCTCGGCCGAAAAAAGGAGAGCGGTTTCCCGCCCTATGCCGTTGCCCGCCCCGGTGATCAGAGCCACTTTGTCTTTCAGTCGCATCACGCCTTCCTTAGATCCGTTCGAAGTATCGCTGCCGCTCCCAGTCGGTGACGGCGTTGTTGAATGCCGCCAGTTCGACCTCAAAGAAGTGCCGGTAATGCTCATGCACATCGGCGCCGAAAGCTTCGACCGCGAACTTGCTCCCTGCGAAGAGATCAACACCTTCTCGCAGCGTTCCCGGTACCTGCGCCACTTCAGAAGCCGAGTAGAGGTCTCCCTCGAAGATGTCCGGCGGTTCGATCTGCTTCTCGATGCCATCCAGCCCGGCAGCCAGCATGGCGGCGTAGGCCAGGTACGGGTTCACGTCGGCACCGGCCACCCGGCATTCGATGCGCAGGGCGGATCCCTCTCCGACGATCCGGAACCCGGCTGTCCGATTGTCATGACTCCAGGCGATGCGCGTCGGTGCAAACGACCCCTCCTGGAAACGTTTGTATGAATTGACCGTTGGTGCGAACAACACGACCAGCTCAGACATCTTGTCCATCCACCCACCGAGGAACCAGCGGAACTCATCCGACACCTTCAACGGCGGAAACGAAACGTCGCCCGGAAAGGCGTTCTCGTCGTCTTTCCACAGGCTCACGTGAATGTGGCAACTCGATCCAGCTTCACCGGCATCGGGTTTAGCCATGAATGTGACCGACATGCCCTGTGCGTCGGCGATCTCTTTCATGCACTGCTTCATCAGCACGTGCCGATCGGCCATCTCGAGAGCATCCGCGTAACGCACGTTCATTTCGTGCTGGCCTCTCCCCCATTCTCCCTTGGACGTCTCGACCGGGATCCCCGACCGGGATAGGTGACGTCGCACAGCACCGTTGAATGGTTCCTCACGGGTCCCTTGCAGTAGGTGATAGTCCTCGATGTACCACCCGACGGGCTGAAGATCTGAGTAGGCACCAGCAGCCGCAGCACGGTAGCTGTCTTCATATAGGAAGTACTCGAGTTCCGACGCCGCCATAGCCGAGTAGCCCATCTCATCGGCTCGTTGAAGCTGCTTGCGGAGAATCGATCGAGGCGCCACCGGTACTAGGTCTCCGGTGTGCTCGTCGAGAACATCACACAGAACGATCGCCGTCGAAGGCAGCCAGTCGGCAACCCGGAGAGTTGCGAGATCGGGCACCATGTGAAAGTCGCCGTAGCCTTTGTCCCAGCTGGCATAGGAGTAGCCCGCCGTAGGCTCCATCTCCATATCAACTGTCAGCAGGTAATTACAGGCATGCGTCCCATCCGTATGTGCATCGTCGAGGAAGAATTCGGCGTCGAATCGCTTGCCGTGTAGGCGGCCGTAGTGATCGGTGAACCCAACAACCACGGTGTCGATCTGGCCCGCGTCCACGAGTTCCTGCAACGCATCGATGGTGATCATTCCGCGCATCCCGACCTCTTCCTCACCGTGTGGCTCGCTACTTGTTCTGACCGACCGCAAACCCACTCATGAACGGCTTCTGCATGAGCACGAAGACAATGGCCGGAGGGATCGAAGCGATGATGGCAGCCAGCATCAGAGGCCCATAGGTCAGTGCTCCGTCGACGTTGGTCAATGTTTGCAGAGCAGTCTGAACCACCTGGCGTCCTTCGTCTCGGATGATGAGACTCGGCCAGAGGAACATGTTCCATGTGTAGACGAACTGGATGACGAAGAGCGCGGCGATGACATTCCAGGACAAGGGAATCAGTACCCGGGTCAGGAACTTGATCGGGGTAGCTCCGTCTATTTGCGACGCCTCGAGCAGATCTCCCGGCATATTGGCGAAGTGCTGGCGGAACAAGAACGCTCCCGTCGCCGAAGCCAGGAACGGCATGACGAGCGCCGTCATCGTGTCCTGCCAACCGAAGCCCGAGACCATGCGGAACATCGCCAGCACCATGACCTCCGTCGGCATCATCAGAGTCACCAGCACGAAGAAGAACACAACCCACTTGAACCGGAACTTGAAGTACACGAATGCGAGACCGGCCAGGAGTGACAGCACGGTCTTTCCAATGGTGACCCAGATCGACATCTGGAGCGAGTTCCACATTGCCCCGGCGAAGTCGCGCTTCACCCAAACAGCCTCGAAGTTCGATTGGAGAGCGCTGCCCGGCGTGTACTTGAACGAGAAGATCTCAGGGTTGTTCTGAGTGGCAATCAACGCGGCATAGAGAAGCGGGAAGGCTATTACGAACGCGGTGGCGATCAGGCTCAAGTGATAGGGCCAACGACGGCCGCGTAGCCAACCGACGCGCTGGACGCCCGGAGTGAGTCCGGCCATCACGCACCTCCGTAGCTGACGCGGCTCCCGCTGGTGCGGAACTGCCACAGGGTGACTCCGATGACGGCACCGAACAGGAGGGCCGACTGCGCAGCTCCACGGCCAAGGTCGCCGCTATTCACACCTACACGGATCACCTCGTAAATCGCCACAGAAGTCCGGCCTGCAGGGGCGCCCTTGGTCATGAAGTCGATGGTGGCGTATACCTCGAAGAAGGCGTAGGTGAGGTTGGTGACAAGGAGGAAGAAAGTGATCGGCGAGAGTGCCGGAAGGACGATCTTCTTGAAACGCTGCCAGGCGGAAGCTCCGTCGATCACGGCGGCCTCAACTTGCTCGAGCGGCACCGTTTGCAGCCCCGCCAGGTAGAAGAGGATGTTGTAGCCGAGGATTTTCCAGGCGCTGGCGAGAATGATGGCGGCCGTTGCCAGCACCGCACTCTCGCGGTAGTTGGGGACGTCGATGCCGAACCACGACTCCATGGCGTGGGTGAAGATGCCGGCCGTCGGGTCGAAGATCATGAAGAAGAGGACGCCGGCGACGGCAGGCGAAATAGCATACGGCCAGATCAACAAGGTCCGGTAGA
>JBLYYS010000170.1:0-6375 GCA_048550235.1 Acidimicrobiia bacterium
CGACTCAGTATTCACCAACGAGTGATCACGCGCATTATGCCACCTGCCTCCGAACGGCACTTGCCAACAACTTGCGTCTGTCACCTCCTCGAACCCGCCACGATCGGTTGAGTAAAGGGAGCGAAATGGACATCGACGTCCTCCCCGACCGGGAGTACAACGAGTCGCACATCCCGGGCGCTATCAGCCTCCCCTTGCGGCATCTCACGTCCGAGACCGTTTCGGTGCGGCGACGCGATAAGCCCGTGGTGGTGTACTGACATTGGCCGACTGCCTCTGCCCGATGCGGGCGGACTAGCGTCAGTGCCATGGGCGAAGAAATGGTGCCAGTCTTTCGAGTGAATGACGGCGAGGCGACGGCGAGCTGGTACGAACGTCTGGGGTTTCAAGTAGTCGGCCGACATCGGTTTGCGCCCGAACTCCCGCTCTACCTGTTCTTGGAACGCAACCACGTGCAGCTGCATCTATCTGAGCACGAGGGCGATGCCACTCCGAACAGCCTCGTCTACTTCTATGTCGAGGACGTGGACAGCATCGCCCGCGAGTTTGGGGTGACAGTCAAAGAGGAACCGTGGGCCCGAGAGATCGCGCTCGTCGACCCCGACGGCAACCGGCTCCGTATTGGCCAACCGACCAACGAATAGGCCGCCCGACAACGAGCCCCATCCTCCGAGGCGACTAGCGCAGATCAACAGCCTCCCCAACAGTTCACGGCTCCGGCCCAGCGCCCCAGATCCGGCAATCCCGCGCTCCCCTACCGATATCGAGGCGACCACCGTCCGCGGTCGCGAAATCGAGTGACACGTGATGATGTTTTCACTGTCACTTTCGTGACGCTGCACACTGCAGGAATCGCGGGCGTGGCGTCCGGCCCCCGGCGACTGCATCATCTACCGATCGGCGGCCAGGTCCCGATCCTCAAGTTCCCACGCGTGGTCGAGCATGTGCCACGCACAGCGTCGGATCAGGAACTGCAACGCCCACGAGCGCGCCGGTTCACTGCGGACGTGATGATCCCGGATCGCATCGGCGAAGGCATTCCGATAGGTCCGCAGGGCCTTGGGATCCTCCCTGGTCTCTAAAGGCACTTTCACACCGACCTTCGGCGCGAACTCGTGGATCTCTGCACCATTCACGTGCTGGATGATCCGCTCCTTCTCGCGGCCGCCGCCTCGGGGGCCTTTGCGGAGCTCGGATGACACCCGTGCTGTGGTGTCATCGAAGGTGCTCCACGAGGCCCTAAGCAAGGCGAGCTTCCGTTCAAATCCGGCGTCCGTCATCGGTTCGTGTTCCGCCGCGGCGGCCCGTCCCGAGACGCCGTAGTAGTCGGTCATACCGATGCCCTCGACCTGCTCGACCACCTCGAGATCGCCCAGGCGTCCGAACTCGTCACCATAGCCCGCAAGCTCGGCGACCTTTGCGAAACGGGGTCGATAGGTGTCGAGGACGGTCAGCGGATCGCCGCCCAATTTGGTGCTGCGGTCCCACCCAGGCCATTCAAAGGCGCTGGCAACGACACGTCTCTTCTTGCCGAGCTCGAGCATGACCCAGATGCGATCGTTCATAGCCGGATGCTAAACGCCGGTCTAGGGCCTAGCCGACAGATGTTGGACGTTGCTGCCGATCCCGCCGGCCCGATGAGTGTCTCAAGGGCGTACGGGCGGAAGGACCGCGAAGATGCGAGCTGGCGGTAGGGCGGTCAGGCGACTGAGGCAGAGTCGAGGCGCTTCGAGCGCCAATGACGGGCGTTGGGCAAACGCGCTGGATCTCAAAGCACCGGTCGGGACCACTCGGAATAGGTGATCTTCGACACAGGATCGAGCTTCCGATAGAGGCGGCTTCCCGCTGAGCCTTCCGGCCCGGATCCAATGTAGATCTCGCGTCCACCCAGGCGCGCCTGAGCGGCGAAGCAGGCCAGCACAATGGCCCGCCCAAGGCCAAGGCCCTGGAAGTCGGGGTGAGTCGCAATAGGGTCGATACTCCCCACCCCCGAGTCGACGTCGACAGTACCGCGGCAGTAGGAAGCGATCCTGCCGTCTGCACTGCGGGCGACAATGCTGAGTTCGGGCCGGTACCGCGGGTTGGCGGCAAGGCTATGTAGCACGGCGATCCGGTCCCCTACCCCACCGAACGCGCCCTCGAGGCAACGGGCGATTTCTGGGTAGTCCGACTCCCCGGACACTTGATCGATGATGAATGTTTCAGGCGTCGCCGCGAGCTCGTCGAGTTTCGTGAGGTCGTAGCCCCACCCCACCTCCTGTACGTCACCCCTTTCGAGACCTTGAGCAGCCAGAACGTCGTGCAGCCATGTCGCCCCATCAGAGGGATGGAAGACCGTCGGTTGTCCGTCGCGACTCTCGAGCAGCCAGGAGAGGGCCGCGGCGAACAGTCCGGCGTCTTCCGCGGCCGTGAGGATGCAGTGGACTGCCGCGCCCTGCTCGGCTATCACCAATGCCGCGATGGCGTTGCTCTTATCGCGGATGACGGTGCCGTTTCGTTCGAAGAAGCCTGGTTCGGTCCGGTCGCGCAGGGTGTTGCCACCCCATCGCCAGTCGAGGAATCGGCCGGTTTCCCAGCCCCAGGTGTGTTCGGCGAATGGGTTGGCCGATCGGATGAAACGAATGGCGTCGTCGAGGTCCCCGTCGGTCATTGGATGAGTTGTGAGGTCTCGCGCGATGCCGGGCTGTGGAGAAGCTTGGAGTACGCAGAACTCGTTGCCTTCAGGGTCGGCCAACACGACCCATGAGACGTCGCCTTGTCCGACGTCGACAAGGGTGGCCCCGAGGTCGAGGAGTCGCTCAACCTCGGCTTCCTGGTCTTCTGGGCGGAAGTCCAGATGAACTCGGTTCTTCGTCCGTTTGGTCTCGGCAACATTCTCGAAGATGATTCCCGGCAGCCGACCGGAAGGCTCTCGGATCTCAAACTCATCAACGTGATCGTTGACGATGTCCCATCCAAGTGCTTGGGCCCACCACCTACCCAGCGTCACTGGATCGAGCGCGTCGATCACGGCTTGTTCCCACTCGAGGCTCACACGAGCATCCTACTGCCAGCGGTTTGGGCAAACGTTGGGGCATAATCGCACGATGGATCAAGCACAGCCCAAGGCCACTCTCAAACGTTATCTCGACGCTGCCCGGGACGCTCTCGTGTGGAAACTCGAAGGACTCTCAGAGTATGACGCTCGTCGCCCGCTGACGCCGACGGCGAGCAACCTCCTTGGCATCGTCAAACATGTCGCCAGTGTCGAGAGCGGATACCTCGGTGGCGTGTTCGGACGCCCTTTTGAAGAACCACTCCCCTGGTTCGAAGAGGGCTCCGAAGCCAACGCCGACATGTGGGCCACGCCGGAGGAGACCCGTGACGACATCCTCGCGCTCTACGAGCGGGTGCGCGAACACAGCAACGCGACCATCGAGGGACTGTCGCTCGGCAGCGAAGGTGAAGTCCCGTGGTGGCCGGAGGACCGCCGCCGGGTGACGCTGCATCAAATCCTGGTGCACATCACAACGGAGACCCATCGCCATGCAGGTCATGCCGACATCATCCGTGAACTCATCGACGGGGCAGCCGGACTCCGAGCCGAAGCGCCCAACCTCCCCGAGGGCGACGCCGAATGGTGGGCTGAACATCACGCCAAGGTCGAAGCGGCCGCAGCGGCCTTCAACTGAGCCGAGGTGGCAGCAAGGTCAGAACTTGCCGGAGTTGACCCACTGGTCCTCAGGCAGGATCTCCTCCATCACATCCCAGTGTTCAACGATGAGGCCGTCCTCGACCCGAAAGAGATCGATCACCGCCATTTTGGTTCCGGCGAGGTCCATCTTCGACAACACAGCGACGAAGCTGCCGCAGCCAACGACCTTGTGGATCGCCTCGTATGCCATGGAGTGGCCTTGCCGACGGAGCGATTCGACGAAGCTACCAAGGCCTTCGAGCCCATCACCAACCTGAGGGTTGTGCTGAACGTACATCTCGGTCGAGATGTAGTCAGATAGTCTGACGTCGCCATCCTGCAGCATGTCGGTCACGAATCTGGTCACCAATGCCTTGTTCTCCTCTGTCATGTCGAGGTCGGTGGGTTGCGTCGGGCCGTCGATCTGAGTGTGACCCGACACCGTTTCGTCGACCCACTCCCCGATGATGTCCCAGTGTTCGATCATCCGGGCTTGGTCATCGGTGTCGAAGATGTCGGCTGTGACCCATCGGGACTCGCCGCCGTTGAGGATCTGCAACGCATGAAGGAAAACGTACCGGCCATCCTCGAAGCCGCGCACGATCTCGATGTTGCGGTCGGGGTTGCGCTGCACGAATTCGGCAAAGAACTCGATGAAACCTTCTTTGCCGTCCTTCACAGGGGTGGAGTGTTGCGTGTATCGCTCCCCCACGTATTTGTGGATGGCTTCCACGTAGTTCCCATCTCGGATGCCCTCCATGTAGAGAGCCTTGGCGTTGTCGAGCCTCTGTCCCATGGCGGTTTCGCTCCTCCGCTGCTTGGTGCGGGGGCCATCGTACGCCGCCTTGCCCGCAACGAGTGCGTCGGCGAGGCTCCTGCGCCGATGTTGGCGCCGCCGGCCGACTAGACCGTCAGATCGAACGATGTCTCCGCCACGACTTCGCCGGCGATCTGGAGCTCGACGCGATGTTGGCCGGGGTTGTAGGTTCGTGTGGAGGCGTTTTGGATCATTCGTCTCTTCGTGAGAGACAACGATTGGAGACCGTCCAACTGGAGGGTGGTCCATTTGAAGACTTTCGGCGAGGTTGCTCCCGACGCATTCACGTGATGAATGATGAAGTCGACGACCAGGCCCTGTGATTCAGTCGAGGTTGAGCGCAGTTCGCACGTCAACTCGATGCGGTCGCCCAGTCCAACCAGGTCCGGCCGCACGAAGAAGGCCGTTACCTCGAGGGCGGGTTCTGTGGTGAACCCGAGGACAGTGAGAGCCTCCGAGTTGCCTTGCTTGACGAGTGTTCTCAGGGCATGGGACACCATCTTCGGGTCAGTGGCAGGCTCCTGCACCCACCGGCGGACGGTCTCAACCACCTCGTTTGGATGGTCTTTGCCGACATCGTTCAGATGGTTGGCGACAGACCGCCGCACGGTTTCCGAAGGATCGTGTCGGAGAAGTTCGAGCAAATCAAGTCCGGGCCGCGGATCCTCGATGAGGCGGGGTACTCGAAGGCCCCATGGCAGACGCGGTCGGCTCCCCTCCGAGGCAAGGCGACGGACGGCCTCGTCGGCGGTGGAGGTGAATTCCACCAGCTTGTCGTACGTCATCTGCCAGTGGTCCCTCAGGAAGGGTCTTACTGCGAATTCGCAACTGGCTCGCTTGGTCAGATGCTCTATTGCCGGCAGCGAATGCTCTGGATCGTTGACTCCAAACAACTCGACAAATGTGCACAGTGGCCATGCTGCAAAACCTTCGATCGGAGGTTCCGCCTGGGCCACTCTCACCAGCACTTCGAGTGCTTCCCGGTAATCGTCGCCCAATCCCACCCGGAGCCGTCGGGCGATTGCCTCAAACCGCGGTTTGAGCTCTAACTCGGTGAGTTCGGGCCAGAGATCGGCGACAAAAGACTCAGCATCGAACCTGGGCGCTTCGGCGCCAACCCTTTCGGCAATCGCAGCGACGACCTGACGGTCGACCATGTTCTTGAGCGGCTCGGCCACGACCTCACGATACCGGTAACGGGGGGTCAAAGGCGACGGCTACCGTGGCCGAATGCGGCATCGCTTCTTCGTGTTCATTCGGGCTATCAATGTCGGCGGGCGGCGCATGACCAATGAAGAGTTGCTGGATCCGTTCGTGCGGCAAGGTTTCGAAGACGTTGCTGCCTATCAGGCGGCGGGAAACATCACCTTCCGATGCGAAGATCCAGACGCCGCACGACCGGACAGGCTCGAACCCTTTCTGACTGCGGCCTACGGATTCAATCCAGTCCTCTTCATGAGGACCATCGACGACATGCGAACGATTGTCGAAGCTGGTCCATTCTCAGCCGGCGACCTAGCCGGAACGGAAGGGCGAGTGCAAGTGTCTCTCCTGCAATGCGCTCCCCACGAGGCCTCAATCGCCGAGGTTCTCGCCCTCGTGCCGCCGGAGGATCGGGTCGTGTTCGCCGGCAAGGAGTGGTTCTGGCTTCCCACGACGGGAGTAAGCGATTCACAGCTTCCGATCGGCGCCATTGAGAAGATCGTCGGTCCGATGACGATCCGCACTCTTGGCACACTCTCGCGCATGTTTTTCAAGTTCGGCGCCTAGGGGTACTTCCCGTCCGGGTCAGATCTCGACCCGAATCGTGACCTCGACGGTATCGCCCGAATCGATCATCTCCTGCACACGGATGCTCTTCTTCACCGGCAGGAGGTAGGTGCCA
>JBLYYS010000171.1:0-5284 GCA_048550235.1 Acidimicrobiia bacterium
CGACATGGTTGGACGCGCCGACTCGCTCACCCTGAAAGGCGAGGAAGCGTCCGCCCTATTCGACACGCTCGAAGCCAACGACTGGAGCGAAGCCGCCATTGGTGAACTGATCATGACTGGAGAAGGCCCCTGGTACGTGGCGTTGATAGAGCATTTCACCTCGCCGGGCTATGGACCGGAAGGTGCTGACGGAGTCTCGACGTTCACCATCGTCGACGATGGCGGCACTCTGAAGGTTGCGAGACACGATTACGTCGGCAACAACTAGCCGCCGAAAGCCAGTCCTCGGTCGCTCGTCCACAACCGGCAATCTCGAGTGGGTTGGGGCGCGTTGAAGAGGCCTTAGAAGGCCAATGGGGTGCTTGGATTGGTAGGTCTGCTGGGCGTACGGGGACAGAGGTGTGCTGGTCAGGGTCGTTGCCGCGGCGGGCGTTTGGCCCTTGCTAACGGAGTTCACCTGCGGTGAACTCCGGCGGGTCGGTGCCCGAGGTGGGTGGCAGGAAGCGGAGTCGTCCTGGGGGTGAGTTGGGTTTGATGGTGTATCCCATTTGGTGGATGACGACGTGGTGATGGAACCATCGATTTCGTCGTCTCCGACGATTGTCACATGATGAGATTGGACGGAGACGACGAATTCGACAACACAAGGTTGTGAGGTTGTCGGGGTTGGTTGGTCCGGTTGGAGTTCCGAAGGAACTCCAACCTGCCGGCAAGGCCGGCAGGCCGAGTTGCTGCGACAACTCACACATGCCGACGGGGTCGGCCCGTCCGTCTTCTGCTTCCCCTTCCGGCAGCGAGCTGCGCCTGTTCCCCTTCAGGCAGTTCAGCCAATGTCACTTGTTGGTCGTTGTTCTGAAAGGCGGGCGACGAGAAAGTCTGGACCGGCTAGAAAACTAGCCTGGTGGTGTTCACCCCACCGGCCCTGAGCACCAACTGCGGGCCATCTTGCCCGCCGACGGGAGAGCAACGCCCGGCCGGCCCCATCCGACGATTCCGTCAGGTGAGCTCTTCCCTCAGCTGTCGCTTGAGGATCTTGCCGGCGGCGTTTCTGGGCAGTTCGTCCACCGCCACTGCCCGTTTCGGGATCTTGTAGCGGGCGAGCTTGTCGTCGCAGAAGTGGATGATGTCGGCCGGGTCGAACGCCGATGCATCGCGGGGGACGATCACGGCCAAGCCGGACTCTCCCCAGCGTTCGTCAGGAACCCCGATCACGGCGACGTCCAGAACATTCTCGTGTCGGAACAGCAACTGCTCTACCTCAGCGGGATAGACGTTCTCGCCGCCGGAGATGTACATGTCCTTCCACCGGTCGACGATGTACACGTATCCGTCCTCGTCGATCCGCGCCGCATCACCGGTGTGCAGCCACCCGTCAGTGAATGATTCGGCGTTGGCCTCAGGGCGTTCCCAGTAGCCCGGCGTGACATTGGGGCCCTTGGCCCACAGTTCACCGATTGCTCCGACCGGCAGGTCGTTGCCTTCTTCGTCGACCACCCTGATCGAAGTGTGCAGCACCGGCTTGCCAACCGAGCCGGCCTTCGACAGAGCGTGCGCTTCGTCGGTGAGAAACAACGTCGGACTGGTTTCGGTCAAACCCATGCCCTGCCGAATGTGAATGCCGCGCGCGGCGTATCTCTCCAGAAGTGTCACCGGCATCGCCGATCCGCCACAGGCCCACGACTCGACCTTGGACAAATCGGCCGATTCCCAACCTTCGTATTCGGCCAGGAACTGATAGACGGCCGGCACGCCGAAGAAGTGTGTGATCTCGCCGGAGCTCAGCCAGTACAGCAAGCGTTCCGGATCGAACTCGCGCAGGTTGACGGACGAGCCGCCCAATCTCAGACACGGCGTCGTGTACAGGTTGAGTCCGCCGGTGTGGAATGTCGGAAGCACGTTCAGGTTGCGAGATTTGTACGTCAACCCAACCGCATCGCCGATGTTGATCGCGTTGTAGAAGAACATCCGGTGGGTTACGAGCGCTCCCTTGGGATGACCAGTTGTTCCTGATGTGTACATGATCGCCAGCGGATCATCGTGAGTCGCCGTCACCGGGGGAGCGGTTGCAGGGTCGGCCCCGTCCAGAACAGCTTCGTAGTCGTCACCGAGTTGGAGGAAAACTGGGGCATCGAGTTCGGCTGCGGCCGACTGAAACTGCTCCTCGTAGATGATGACCGTGGGACGGCTGTCCTCGATGATGAATTGCAACTCCGGGACTGCGAGTCGCCAGTTCAGGGGAACGATGATGGCTTTCAGGTGGGCGCAGGCGAACAGCACTTCGAAGATGTCGATCGTGTTCTCCGAATAGAAGGCCACCCTGTCGCCCTCCACGACGCCCTGTTGGGCCAACCAGGCGGCCATTCTCTTGACCCGGTCGTCGAGTTGGGCGTAGGTGTGGGTCTTGCCGGAGTAATCGTCGATCAATGCGATCGAATCGGGCCGAATGTCGGCGTGGAATCCGATCCAGTCGTATGCGGGTACAGCCATCTCTACCACCTCACCACGTTTGCCGCCCAGGTATATCCGGTTCCGGCCGAGATCAGCAGGACGTAGTCGCCTGGGTTCAGATCTTCCCGCCGTTCGGCCAGTCCCACGATCGGATCGATGCCCGACATGTGGCCGGTCGTCTTCAGGTAGACCGTCTTCTCTTCGGGAATCTGGAGCTCTCGTAGCACCCAGTCGAAGAAGGACCGTTTGAAATGTAGAGGCACCATCAACGCGAGGTCGGCGGCTGTGATGCCTGCTCGCTCCAGCGCTTGCCGGGCCACCTTGATGAAGTTCGGACCCGAGACCGGATCCAGCCTCTCCTTCATCGAATTCGGGTCTCCCACGTCGAGATAGTGCATCCCCGCGTCAATCGTCTGGTGTGTGGCGGGATGTTTGCTGCCGCCGGCGTAGACGGCGACATCGTCGGCAAACTCCCCGTCCGTGATGATTGCCGAAGAGATGATTTCGTGGCCGGGGCGCGACTTCGAAAGGACGGCCGCCGCGCCGCCATCACCGAAGTTGAACATGAAGCGGGATCGTTCATTTGAGTAGTCGAGGAGGTGTGATTCCCGGCTTGCTCCCACCAACAGAAGGGTGTCGACGTCGGCGGCACCGCGCAGGAAATCCGATGCCACCTTCAATGCGACGGGGGCACCGCAAGACACGTTTGCCATCTCGAGAGCCCAGGCGTTGGTCGCACCCATCAACTGCATGATTTTCGGGCTGACCGACCACACTTCGAAGTCCCTCCACATCGACCCAAAGTAGGCAACGACGTCGACATCCTCAGGACGAAGTCCGGCCCGGTCGAGAGCCAGCAATCCGGCTCGGGCACTCATGTCGGAGTTGTGATCCTCCGGCCCGGCGATGTGCTTGCCGTCGAGACCGAAGCGGGTGACGATTATTTCTTCCGGGATGCCAGAACGCTCACCGATCTCAGCCGCGGTCATCCACCGGTCGGGTAGCCACGAAGCGACGTCGACGATATTCACAGCCGTCATGACTGTCCCACGAAACCTGAAATGGCGGCAACCACCAGCGGAGCGCTCTCTCCAAAGAGGAATGTGATGTGGTTGCCCGGTATCGACTCGATGTGGCTATTGGCTATCCGCGCGACCGTTGCACGCCCCTGTTCCTCCGGAACGATGGGCGGCGCACCGGGCGGCCCGAAGGAGTCCATCGCCCGCAGGAACAAGGTCGGCTGCTCAATCGTCTGGACCAGATCGGGCCAGTCGACGGTGAGAGTGCCTTCCACAGCCTGCCGGATGTGCTCGGGGTGTGACTTGGCTTGAACCGTGCCGTCGGGGTTGTCTTTGACATCGGCTCGATAGAACGACTCGATTGTCGGGTCCCACCAACCGTTGTAGTACGGCATCCCCTTGATCAGAGACAAGTAGTCGTCCCACGACGGAAGAACGGCTTCGAGTCGATCGAGTGATGGTTTGATCTGATCGAGTATTCCCTCGTGCACTTCGGCCGGAGCGTCGATTACCACGCAGCTCCGGACTCGTTCGGGATGATTGGCGGCCATGTAATAGGTCAGCAGCCCGCCGAACGAGTGACCTCCGAGGATGACGGAGTCGAGGCCCAGTGTGTCGAACAGGCCGAGCATGTCAGCGGCGTGGTCGGCCATCGAGTAGCCGGCGTCAGGCTTGTCGCTGTCGCCGCGACCGCGTAGATCTACGGAGAGCACCCGCATTCCATCCGCCAGTCCTGCTTCGATCAACCCATCGAACGAGTGAGCGTTGGCAGTGAGTCCGTGGGTCAGAATAAGGGTCGGCTCTTCGGTGCCGTGTTCGAGATAATGAAGGCGAATGCCGTTGGTTTCGATGAAGCGGTCGGTCACTGACTCTCCTCGACGTAATCCTGTTTGATGATCCTGCGCAAGGTCTTACCGGCCACACTGCGCGGAAACGTGTCCAGCACCAATACCTCGCTGACTTTCTGGAAGCGGGCAGACACCCGCTCATTTGCCCAGTCACGTACCGAATCGCCGTCGGCGTTCGAACCCGGTCGTAGAACGATGGCGGCGACCGGCGTCTCTCCCCATCGGTCGTGGCCTATCCCGAATACTGCAACGTCCGTGACGTCGGGGTGCTGAATGATGATCTCCTCTATGTCGCGCGGATATACGTTGACTCCGCCCGAAATGATCAGATCCTTCTTACGATCGACCAGGAAGAGGAAGCCGTCATCGTCGACGTAGCCGAGATCGCCCGAGTACAGCCAGCCGTCTTTGATCGCCTCGGCCGTCAGGTCGGGGCGCTTGTAATAGCCGGGCATCGTGATCGGACCGTGGCCGGTGATTTCGCCAACTTCACCGGCAGGGAGTTCATGGCCCTGCTCGTCGACGATTCGCATCTCGTACAGCGGGGGAGGGAGGCCCACCGAACCGGGTTTGGCCGCGAAGTCGTCTCGATCGAGGATCGTAACGAATCCCTCGGTGAGGCCGTACAGCTCATAGAATCTGCCCGGTAGCCGCCTCGCCAGTTCCTGTTTGTGTTCGAGGTGAAGAGGAGCTCCGACCGAACAGACCATTTCGAGACTGGGCAGATGCTCTTCATTGAAGTCTTCGTGCTGCAGAAGGTCGATGATCTGCGACGGCACCGTCATGATGTGAGTGATGCCTTCTTCTGCGATGGCGTCGATCATCTTTCGGGCATCGAAGACAGGGTGAAGTACGTAGGTGCATCCGAGGTAGAAGGCCGGCATGAGCGTGAGGAACGCTCCGTTGAAGACCAGCGATCCGGTGTGGAGAATCACGCTCTCCGGTTTGATGCGATAGGAAGAGGCGAAG
>JBLYYS010000172.1:0-3114 GCA_048550235.1 Acidimicrobiia bacterium
AAGGCATCCTCGAGTACACGGAGGATCCGATCGTGTCGTCAGACATCATTGGCAACCCGCATTCGAGCATCTTCGACTCACAGCTAACCACCGTCATGGACGGCAACATGGTCAAGGTTGTGTCCTGGTATGACAACGAGTGGGGCTACTCGAGCCGTGTCGTTGACATGCTGTCGGTGATGGCAGACCAGTAGCCGCGGCCGGTTACTTGCCGGGAGGGGGTTGCGAGAGCGGCCCCCTCCGGCGCGAATGGGCGGGGTTGCTGCTGAGGTGAACCTATTCCCCTGCAGCCTTCCTTTGGGTACCTTGGATCTGGCGGTTCGGCGGGCGGGGAGAGGTACTTGTGCATCTCGGTCTCGCAGTCCTAATGGCCGTGCAACTAGCCGTCTCGACGGGTGGCACCTGCCCCGGCATGCAGTTGCCTGTTGAAGGTTCCGTCGTTCAGACGTTCGAGCCGATCGATAGGTATGGGGGACACTGGGGAATCGACATCTCTGCACCGCGTGGAACCCCGGTGTCTGCGGCCGACGGCGGGATCGTCGTTTTCGCTGGTGTCGTCGTTTCCAACCGCACCGTGACGGTTGGCCACGGTGGTGGCGTCAAGTCCAGCTACTCATATCTGGACTCACTGGACGTAGCCGAAGGCGATCGGATTGAGAGAGGGGAGGTGCTGGGGTGGTCCGGCGTGGCCCACGGCGTGGAAGCTGTTCATTTCTCGGTCAGGATCGACGGGACGTATATCGATCCGGTGCGGATGGTGTCCTGTCGGCTCCTCGACCTGACTGCCGCCCTGCGTTTGGTACCTACCTCCCAGGATCCCCGATCGCGCGCCTATCCTGTCGATCGTGAAAAGGGGCATTCTCGGCGGAACGTTCGATCCGCCACATATCGCACATTTGATTGCCGGTGAGACCGCCTACCGGCAACTGGGCCTCGATGAGGTTCTGTTCGTCCCGGCCGGTTCGCCATGGCAGAAGGCACACGACGAGGTCTCCGCCGCCTGGCACCGGTGGGAAATGACGAAGCTGAGTATCGAACACGTTTCCTACTTCGCTGCTGATGATCTCGAGATCCGCCGGGAAGGTTCGACCTATACCGTCGACACTGTTGAAGCCTTCGAAGATGACGAGGTGGTGCTTGTCCTCGGTGCCGATGCAGCATTGGGTATTCGATCTTGGCATCGTTGGGAGGCGCTGTTGGAAAGGGTAGATCTGGCGGTTGCACCGCGACCCGGGGTCGGTCGCCACGAAGTCGAGCATGCGGTACCGAAGCCGATCGTTTGGCTCGATATGGCTCCGCTCGATATGTCGGCCACAGACGTTCGGGAGCGGGCGAGGAAGGGTCTGAGCATTCGGTTCTACGTTCGGGACAAGGTCTGGCAGTACATCCGGGAGCATGGGGTGTATGGCTAGAGGCGGCCGCAGACGGCGCTCGGGGATCGTCGGCCAGACGGCTCCCACCCACCGCGAAGTCGAGAGAGAGGCACGGCGTCGGGAAACCAAGGTCGCCCGCCGGCGTATCATTCTTGCCGCCCTCGTATCTGTCGCCCTCGTCGCCGGCGCCGTCGCCTTGACCACATGGATCAATCGTGCGCCGGAGGTGACTCCGCCGGTAGTCGAATCCCCACCGGATTCTGGGGCGTCCCTCCTTGTCGGCCTCACCGATGATGACGGCTCGCTGGCATCGATTGCCCTGGTCTCCGCCCATAGTTCGCTCGGTTCGCGCATCGTGCTGTTTCCGCCGTCGCTGGCCGCGGTCCTCCCGGGGTACGGCGAACGCGACGTGAGGGATGCTGTCGCCTTCGGTGGAGAGGACCTCTTTCGGCTGACTATCACCAATCTGCTTGGAATACGGATTGACTCCGTCGGCGTGGCTTCTGTCGCCGACTTCGCGGCGGTCTTCGAAGATCCACTCACTGTCGAGTTGACGCAGCCGTTGATAGTGGCGGTCGCCGGAGCCGAGACGGTGGAATTCGGTCAAGGAAGAGCCGAACGCGCAGCGGCCGACCTGGCCAGGCTCCTCTCCGAGCAGGGGACCGGGGACCAACTCGCTTTGCTGGTTCGGCAGGGTGCTGTTTGGGAAGCGGCCTTTGATGCTGCAGCCGATGACGGCTTGATCCTCGATCGCGTCCTCGAGTCCCTCGGGTTGGCGTCGGATGTGTCATACCAGGCGTTGTCCACCGCAGTGGTTGCAGATCCGTTGCTGACCAGCGCAATACCCACCAATCGGGCCGTTGGGGTTGGGCCGAATGCCGAGCGCTACACCGTTTCCACCGAGGACGGCGCAGCCTTCGTGGATGAGGTCTTGGACTATCTCAGGATCGCCGACGAACCACGGGTGCGTGTTGAGATACTGAATGGAAACGGATTGGTAGGGACGACCGCTCCCATCGCCCGAGTGCTGATCGAGTCGGGCTTCAGGGTGGTATTCACCGACAATGCCGATCGGCAGGATTACACGCTGAGTCGATTCATCGCCCAGGGATCCGACCACCAGGCGGCCGCCGTCGCCGTCCAGCGTTTGCTGGGGAGCGGAGAGGTGTTCCTCGAACAAAGGCAGCCCAGCGGAGTGGTGGATCTAACTATCATCGTCGGGTCAGATCTCGCCACCCAGGGGTAACCACCATCACATCTGAAGTCGAAAGCTATCGGACCGCCAGGCAGATTGCCGACATACTCGATGACAAGAAGGCCGAGCATATCTCTCTGCTCGATGTGTCGGAGTTGATACAGATCACCGAGGTCTTCGTGATCGCCTCCGGCAACTCCAGGCGGCAGATTCTCACACTTGCCGACGAGCTCTCCGTCCAAATGAAAACCCGCGATCGTTCTCCTCTCCGAACCGAGGGGCAGGAGGATGCCCACTGGTTGCTGGTCGACTTCGGTGACGTCGTTGTGCATCTGTTCCAGCCGGAGCAACGGCGGCACTTCGATCTAGAACGATTGTGGGGCGACGCTCCACGGCTGGACTGGGAACCGGCGACGGTCGGCGAGGCCTGATCCGGTGGTAAAGTACCCGTCCCATTCGGGGCTGTAGCTCAGCCTGGCAGAGCACTTGCATGGCATGCAAGGGGTCAGGGGTTCAAATCCCCTCAGCTCCACGCTTGCTCGCCCA
>JBLYYS010000173.1:0-9119 GCA_048550235.1 Acidimicrobiia bacterium
ATCGCTTCGGCCAATCCTTGATACTCACGGGTTGTTGCCGCGACGTAATCCTCATGGGTGAAGTCATCAAGTGCTGAAGACCCGTTCGTCAAGGCCTCCATGTCTGGATCGAGGGCCGACTCTTCGTCCTCGTTGTGCACCCGGTCGGTCGGAAACGGAAGGACGTCTCCGCCCTCCTCACTCCGACCGGTGTCGTCACCTTCGCTCAAACTTCGAGCAACTCCTGCTCCTTGTGCTCCATCAGCTCATCGATCCGCTTTGTATGACTATCTGTGAGGTCCTGAAGATCTTTCTCCCCGCGACGGATGTCGTCCTCTGAGACCTCACCTTCGAGGGCCTCGATGTCGTCCTTGGTGTGGCGACGGACCTGACGGATTGCGACTCGCCCCTCTTCGGCCATGTGCTTGACCACACGGATCAGGTCCTTGCGTCGATCCTCTGTCAAAGGGGGGAAAGCCAAACGGATTACGTTCCCGTCGTTTGAAGGATTGAGACCGAGATCCGAGGCCTGAATAGCCCTCTCGATGTTGGTCATAGCGCTCTTGTCGAACGGTTGGAGGACCAGCAGTCGCGGTTCCGGTACCGAGAACGAGGCAAGTTGCTGCAGCGGTGTGGGCGCTCCGTAGTAATCCACCATCACCCGGTGCAGAATGCCCGGATTCGCGCGTCCCGTTCGAACGGTTCCGAACTCACCTAGGGTGTGTTCGACCGCCTGATCCATGCGGTGTTCCGCATCTTTCAGGAGTTCCTGGATCATTGCCGTCTCCTCAGTGAACCAGCGTGCCCAGGCGTTCTCCCCGGACCGCCTTCACGATGTTCCCTGGTCGGGAAATGTTGAACACCGTGATCGGTAGGTTGTGGTCCTTACACATGGTAATCGCAGTTAGGTCCATCACCTTGAGATCTTCTGCGATGACCTCCATGTATGTGATCTCTTCCAGCAACACCGCGTCGGGGTTGGTGGTCGGATCGGCATCGTAGACGCCATCGACGTTGGTCGCCTTCATGACGATCTCTGCTCCGATCTCGACAGCCCTGAGTGCGGCGGTCGTGTCGGTGGTGAAAAACGGGTTGCCGGTCCCGGCGGCGAAAATGACCACTCGACCCTTTTCAAGGTGCCGGATCGCACGCAGTCTGATGTAGGGCTCACTCAACTGACGCATGCTGATCGCGCTCTGCACCCGGGTTGGCACATCCACCTTCTCGAGTGCGTCGCGCAATGCCAGAGCGTTGATCACCGTTGCCAACATCCCCATATAGTCGGCACTGGCTGGATCCATGCCTTCAGCCGCCTTCGATACACCTCTGAAGATGTTGCCTCCCCCAACAACGATGGCGATTTCGACGCCTGTTTGCTGGGCTTCAGCGATTTCAGTCGCGACGCGGCGCACCGTGGCCGGATCGATACCGTATCCAATATCCGGATCGGCGAACGCCTCACCGGACAGTTTCAGAACGATCCGCCGCGGCGCTACGTCGCTCATCTCACTCTTCCCCGATTGTCAGCCGGGCAAACCGGCGAATCGAGATGTTTTCGCCCATCCGGGCAGCCAACTGAGCCACCATCTCGCCGATCGTCCCCTCGAACTTCGAAGAGTTGGCGAAGACCTGATCGTGAAGGACGTGATCCTTGTAGAACGACTCGATTCTTCCCTCGACGATCTTGGGAATGATGTGCTCGGGCTTACCCTCATTCTGCGCCTGCTTGGAAATCATTTCTGCTTCCTTGGCGACGATGTCGGCGGGCACGTCTTCGCGAGTAGTCCACGAGGGTTTCCCCCATGCAACGTGCATCGCGATGTCCTTTGCGATATCCCCAAACTCGGGAGTCTTGGCGACGAAGTCGGTCTCGGAGACGAGTTCGACCAGAACGCCACTGATCGGGCGACCGTCCTGCAGGTGCAGGTATGAGCCGATTGCACCTTCCGAAGCTTCGCGATCGGCGCGCTTTGCCGCAGCGGCCAGACCACGTTCCCTGAGCAGATCGAAGGCGGCCTCGATGTCGCCCTCAGTTTCGCCGAGCGCTTTCTTGGCATCCATCATTCCAACCCCGGCTTGCTGCCGGAGCGTTTGTACGTCCTTGGCGGTGAAATCAGCCACCTTTATCCCTCTTCAGTCTCAGATGCGACGGCCTCAGGTTCCTCCGTGGCCGGCGCAGCGTCTTTCATGGAGTCTTTGCCAACTAGATCGCGTCCCTCACGACATGCATCGGCAATGACCGAGGCGAAGAGGTCCGCCGATCGAATGGCGTCATCGTTTCCGGGAATCACTACGTCGATGAGATCCGGATCACAGTTCGTGTCTACGATCGCGACGATCGGAATGCCGAGGCGACTGGCCTCTTTGACCGCCGTCGCTTCGGTGTTGACGTCTACGACGAAGACAACGTCCGGCAGGCCGTTGAGGTCGCGAACGCCACCCAGGTTACGAACCAGCTTGTCGCGCTCACGGCGGAGGCGGAGGCGTTCCTTCTTCGGACGTGACTCCATCTCGCCGGTTTCGTCCATGCGCTCGAGTTCCTTCATGTAGGCGATCCGCTTCTGGATCGTCTGGAAGTTTGTGAGCATTCCGCCAAGCCAGCGGAAGTTGACGTAAGGCATCTCAGCACGGTCGGCGTTGTCGGCAACGGCTCCCTGGGCTTGCTTCTTGGTGCCTACGAACAGCACCTTTCCACCCGCCTGAACGACGTCGCGGACAAATTTGTGGGCGTGCAGGGCTTGCTGGAGCGTCTGGCGTAGGTCCACGATGTGGATCCCATTACGTTCGCCGTAGATGTACGGCGCCATCTTGGGATTCCACCGCTGGGTCTGATGCCCAAAGTGGACGCCGGCTTCCAACAACTGCTTCATGGTCACTGCGGACACAGTTGCTCCTTTTGTGGTTGTTCCTCCGCCCCGGCGTTTGACAGTTCCCGCGAAGCAACAGCTTCGACCGTGGGAACTCGCACGAGGCGTGCGTTCTTGTCGCTGAGCGTACCAGCGAGGTCGAATGGAGCAAGTTGGGTGGGATGCCGTCAGCTATGGACTATCGACGTGTAGGCAAAAGGCGAAGGGCCAACGGCCAAGGGCTGTGATTATCGAGCGAAGCTCGATAATCACCGATACGTGGGCTCGGTCATCCTGTTGCGGAGACTCATGACCGACTTCGTGTGAATCTGACATACGCGCGACTCCGTGACACCCAACACGTCGCCTATCTCAGACAGCGTGAGCCCCTCGTAGTAATACAACGTCACAACGAGGCGCTCCCGATCGGGAAGCCGATTGATGGAGTCGGCCAAAACCCTCTTCATCTCTTCAACCTGAAACGCCGCTTCGGGGCTGGTCCCGCGCGGATCCGGGAGAATGTCCCCAACCGTTGACGAGTCGCGATCCCGGCCAAGGAGTTCGTCGAGAGCGACCAGACCAAGAGTCGAAATCTCAGCGAGATTGTCCTGCAGTTCGGCAAGGTCCATGTCCATGTGCGAGGCGAGCTCTTCCTCGCTCGGTGCCCGCTGAAAGCGGTGCTCGAGTTCGGCCAGCGAACGTTCTATCTCGCGAGCCCGCGAACGCACTGAGCGCGGGACCCAGTCGAGCTGGCGAAGCTCATCGAGGATCGCCCCCCGAATCCTGTTGATTGCATATGTCTCGAACTTGAAACCACGTTCTAAATCGAACTTGTCAATCGCGTCGATCAATCCGAATATCCCATAGGAGATGAGGTCTGACTGCTCAACATTTCGAGGCAAGCCGACTCCAACACGACCGGCAACGAACTTGACCAGCGGTGAGTAGTGCAGGATGAGTGCGTCTCTGACGCTGTCTTCACCCGACTCTTTGAATCGGTGCCACAACTCCATGACATGGTCGTCAGAGGGCTTGTCAGGCACGCGGATGGCTTCGTTCATAGGTCGCCTTGAGATGGTCCCGGGTGATGGAAGTGTAAATCTGAGTAGTCGCGAGTTCAATGTGGCCGAGAAGTTCTTGGACAGATCGTAGATCAGCTCCGCCCTCTAGGAGGTGAGTTGCGAAAGAATGACGGAATGCGTGAGGGAAAGTTCCGGCTCTTCGGCGAACAACCCTCCTGATTCCTCTGGCGTCTAGAGGCCCGCCCCTTGCACCGATCCAGAGCATTTCGCCGGGTCTCCCTGCCAGGAGTTCCAACCGAGCAGCACTCAGATAGCGGGTGACAGCCTGCATGGCCGGATGACCCAGCGGTACCACTCGTTGCCGATTTCCTTTCCCAACCACTCGGATCAGATCGCGTCCTTCGACATCGGACGCCTGCAGTGCGGCCAGCTCGGCAACACGCAGTCCGGATGAATAGAGCACCTCCAGAATCGCACGGTCACGTACCTCGAGCGGATCCTCACCGTCGAGTGAATCGAGGACTCCCCGGATCGCGCGCTGAGACAGTGCCGAGGGAAGCGTCTTCGGAAGCTTCGGTCGCGCGACCTGCTCAGCCGGATTGAGGGACAAATCGCCGCGCCGGGTCAGGTCGGCGAAGAACGCCCTGACCGCTGATGCCTTGCGGGCCACCGACCGGCGGGCATACCCGAGCGTATCCAGATAGGCGAGATACCTCCGCACCAGCCTTCGATCCACGGCCGCCAGATCCTCGATCTGGGCACGATCGGCGAATGCGAGGAACTGCGCCAGATCTCGCCGATAGGCATCGACGGTGTGTTGCGAGGCTGCCCCCTGGCTCGCCTTCCTTTCGAGGTAGGCAGATACGTCAGGAACAGCCCATGCTGGAATCGCAGGGATGGTTGCCACGGGGCCATCCTTGCTGCGGACCAGCCCCGGGTCAATGACCCACCTAAAGGCTCACGTCAGCAGGCAACCACCAACCCGCCCTTCCACGCCACTCGACCTTCCGCCTCGAGTCGGGCCAGCTCCGCCAGGATATCGGTAACCGAGCGGTCGGTTTGCTCAACAATCCAGTCAACCGACCTTCCCAACGGTCCAATCAACGTCTCCATCTCACCTCCTCCTGCCCTGGTGGACTTCGCCGGTGGCCCCAATATCAGAGATGCCGCTTCGACCAGATCATCGGGTCCGAGAACCGGAATCGCGCCATCTCGGATGAGCAAGTTGCAGCCTTCCGATGTCGTCCGGTCGACATCACCGGGCACGGCCAGAACCTCCCTACCGTGATCGATGGCGGCGCGCGCCGTTATCAGGGCACCACCTCGGGATGCTGCCTCAACCACAACAGTGATGGCAGACAAGCCCGAGATGATTCGGTTGCGAGGAGGGAAACGCCACCCAGACGGCGGTGTGCCGGGGGGATATTCCGAGACCACCGCGCCTCCACCATTGAGAATCGAGTTGCCGAGCGATCTGTGTGCCGCCGGGTACCACCGGTCGATGCCGTTACCAAGAACCGCAATCGTCACGCCGCCGGACTCCACGGCGCCGCGGTGGGCCGCACCATCGATGCCCTTGGCTAGACCGCTGACGACCGGCCACCCTGCTACGGCGATCGCTGCCCCAAACTGCTCGGCAAGCCGGAGCCCATAGGCCGACGCCTTCCTGCTCCCGACAACTGCGACTCCCGGCCGCGAGGGGAGCTCTCCGCGTGCGAAGAGGATGTCTGGCGAATCGGGTAGTTCCGCTAGGTGCCCGGGGAGGCCTTCCTTCAGGAGCACCTGGATGCCATGTGAGCTGAGCTGGTGCCTCCTCTCTGCCGCGGGGACATCAGCAGCCAGCCTGGCGTGATCAGGGACATCCTCGGCCCGGCGTTTGATTCGATCGAGTACGGCCTTCGACGACCCATATCTGTCTATCAACGTTCGCCGCCGAGTTGGGTGCATTCCGACAAATGCCAGTCTGAGATCGTCGTCACCGTTCATCTCCAATCACCTCTGTACGAAAGGGCTTCCGCGACATGTGGCTCGCCGATAGCGTCGCTGCCCGCCAGATCGGCAATGGTTCGTGCGACCCGACGGATCCGATCGAATCCCCGGCCCGAGATCTCCTGCCGATCGAACGCTCGCTCGAACAACCTCAGCCCGGCAGCATCCCATTTGTGCCGGTCGAGAGCAGCTCGGCCCAATGCCCTGTTCAGACCGCCCCTCGACAACTGGCATCGCCTTGCCTGCATCACGCGCTCCCGCACGACTGCAGTCGACTCCCCAGGTGGCCCCATGAGCGCTTGACGATCAATCCGAGGAACGGGGATACGGATATCGAATCGATCGATCAGCGGGCCCGATAGCCTCCGCCGGTAGCGGCCTATCTGAGGCTCGGAACATTTGCAGGCTATGAGCCGATCGCCCCGAAACCCACATGGGCACGGATTGGTCGCACCAACGACCTGTAGTGCAGCCGGAAACTCCACCGTCGCCCCCTTCCTGGCAACCGAGACGACCTGATCCTCGAGGGGCTGCCTGAGTGCGTCGAGCAGATTGGTGGGGAACTCACCTAGCTCGTCGAGGAACAGCACTCCTCGGTGAGCCAGCGAGACCTCTCCCGGAACGGGAATCCCGCTCCCACCGCCAACGATTGCCGCCACGGTGGCCGTGTGATGTGGCGCGCGGAAAGGCGGTCGAGACCACGATGGGTTTCCGCGTCCGGAGGCCGACCAGACCTGTGCTACCTCCAGAGCTTCGGAATCGGCGAGCTCCGGCAGAATGCCGGGTAGCGACCGAGCGAGCATCGTCTTGCCGGCGCCCGGCGGACCCCACATGAGCAGGTGATGCCCGCCGGCGGCGGCAATCTCGAGCGCTCGTCGGGCGGTCGACTGGCCTCTGATCTCGCTCAGGTCGACCTCATGATCGACATCGTCGGCCGGAGGCTCCCTCCGTCCGTTCTCCGGCAGTTCGCCGAGTGCGGCCGCTACCGCCTCAACCAGTGATCCGACTCCATACACACGGCCCCCGCCTGCCAACGCTGCCTCCGACGCGGAATCGCTTGCGACGACACAGGGAAGATTCTGATCCCGAGCGAGAAGACCGGCCGCCAGGCCGCCCCTGGCGGGGCGGACGGCACCGTCGAGGGCCAACTCCCCAAGTGCAACCACCTGATCCACGCCAGGCGGAACCTGACGGGCGGCGGCGAGCACACCCAACGCTATCGGCAGGTCGTACGCCGATCCGACCTTCGGCAGATCTGCCGGAGCAAGGTTGACGGTCACGCGCCGACCCGGCAAGGCGTACCCCGACGAAGCGAGGGCGGCGTGTACCCGATCACGCGATTCACGGATCGCCGTGTCGGGTAGGCCCACGATGGTCAGACCTGGCTTCGACGAGCTGATATGGACTTCTACCTTGACCGGTTGCGGCTCGATGCCGACCAAGGCGACGGAGGTAACTGAAGCGAACATACCGCCAAGGTATGTGCACCGTGGGACAGAAATGAAGAGGTACTAGGTACTAGATACCAGGTACCCGGTAGAACCTATTTGACGATGGCGTCAATCTTCTCCATGACCCCTTCGTCGAGGCTCTGCATGACTTCGAGAGCCGCCATGTTCTCGTGTACCTGGTCAACCCGGCTCGCACCGGTGATGACGGTCGAAACGTTGGGGTTCTTCGCGCACCAGGCAATCGACAGCTGGGCCAAGCTGCAACCAAGCTCATCGGCTACCGCTTTGAGGTCCCTGACCTTGTCGAGATTGGACTCATCCGTCAAGAAGTCGCGCAACCATTCGTAGCCTTCCAACGCCCCTCTGCTGCCTTCCGGAATACCGTCGAGATACTTCCCGGTCAACAAACCCGAAGCCAGCGGGCTCCAGATGGTGGTGCCAAGACCGATGTCCTCATACAACCGGGCGTATTCACGCTCGACTCTTCTGCGGTGCAGAAGGTTGTACTGGGGTTGCTCCATCTGTGGTTTGTGCAGGTGGTGTCTGTCCGCGATTTCCCATGCAGCCCGGATCTCGTCTGCATGCCATTCGGAAGTTCCCCAGTACAAGGCCTTGCCAGAGGCGACGATGTCATGCATCGCCCACACGGTCTCTTCGATCGGAGTGTTCTTGTCGGACCGGTGGCAATAGACGAGATCGACAAAGTCGAGCCCAAGCCGTTCGAGGGACCCGTCGATGGCCTGCATCAGATACTTGCGATTCAAAGTGTTGCGAGTGTTGACACCGTCATCAATGCCCCAATAGAACTTGGTCGAAATAACATACGTTGATCGGTCCCATCCCAGATCGTCGATCACCTGTCCCATGATCCGCTCGGACTCGCCGCCTGCATACACCTCGGCGTTATCAAAGAAGTTGACGCCTGCGTCGTGGGCTGCCTGCATGCAGGCGGTTGCGGTTTCAATTCCCAACTGATTGTGAAACGACACCCACGAACCAAAAGACAGCACACTGACTTTCAATCCCGAGTTACCCAGTCGCCGATACTCCATGATGCACCTTCCATTCAAGAGATGCGTTGAGCCTAGATGCGCAGGTGCAGGCAGACGATCCCACCGATTTCAACGTGATCCGACCATCAGCGAATTACACTGATGTAAGTTATCGATCGAGGACGGACACGTGGCCCTGGCCCTGACTAGAGAACTCACAGACATCGACGAAGTTGCAGAGGCCTGCCTCGACGCGTATATCTGGTCTGGTGAGGTCGCCGACTTGATGACCTGGAACAGGCTGTTTCTCGGCGAATCGATCAACGAGGCGCCTTCGACGCCCACGGTCATAGCCAGATCAGCCCGCACGATCGAGTGCGTGCTACCCCACGCCGCTGACCCCGCCGACTACGTTCCCGGTTTTCGGCGAATGATGTCAGAGGACTGGACGGTCCGATTGCTCGTGCATGCATCGCGAATGGGAAAGGCCCACAGTCAACTCAGAGGCACAGCAGTTTCGATACAACCCTGGTGGTTCGACGGAGGAAGCGTACAGTTCGGACGGCCTGAAGTTCCGTAGCCATGCCTCCTCCCCTCTACACCCAGACAGTCGTCGCTTTCATCTGGGACTACGACCGTACTCTCATTCCCAGCAACCAGCAGGATCCCTTGTTCGATACCTACGGCGTTGATGGTCGCGAGTTCTGGCGAGAAGTTGACGGACTTGTTGACTACTACCGGTCCAAGGGCATCACGATCGCCCGCGACACGGCATATCTCAACCATGTGCTCACCTATGTCGACGAGGGGTTGTTCGCCAACCTCAACCGGTCGAAACTG